>NZ_JRPT01000047.1:0-37953 GCF_000762865.1 Prevotella sp. S7 MS 2
ATCCCGAACTCGCGTACCACCATGAGAAGTGACGGCCTATCTGTAATATCTTGCAGAGGCCATCTTTAACGCCTGCGTTCCATCCGGGAAAGGGCAAGAAGAGGCAGCCCTTCTCGGTGACGGCAACCGTGCATTGGCGGAGTAGTCATCATGGGTCAAGTGGGAAAATCGCCTTGCATGAATCTTTGCAACACGTCGCAGCGTGTGATAATTGGGTCTAAGAAGAGCGTACTTTGTCGATAGAAGTCAGCCAACTGCGTGTAAGCGTCGTGCAGGTCGGGATATTTGAAGACACTTTCTATACCCTCCCAAAAGTAATTAGGCGATTGGCCATGCACATTGAACAGCACAAAGGCCTTGGCATAGAGACATTGTTGTTTCATTTGAAAGTTGTCGTGGGCACTGCGTAGGCACTCGTCGAGCAGTCGAACGGTCTCTTTGGCAAAGTCTTGTTCGTAGCTTTTGGCACTGTCGTAGCAACTAAAGTCGTCGCGAGTGATATACCAACAATCTCCATAAGGCGATGCCTGATAGTAGCGTTTGGCCAGTTCGTAGCCGAAATAGCAACGGTCGGCATCGGTCCCAGCCAGCTTGTAACGGCTTTGTAGTTGCAGCATATCCTCACAGAATGCCACCTTATAATTCTTCGTCAAGGCCGGAACCTCGTAGCCGTCAAAATCATTACCGTTGCGTTGGCGTACAAACCAGCGTGGAGCGGTAAAGTCACGATGATATAATACATAATTACTTTCATCGCTATTGATATAGAGCATCGGTAGTTTTCGTAGATAGGGGAGTGCTTCGGCAAATCGTCCTTCGCGCAGAAACTTACTTCCTATTAAGTTGTTATAGTATTCCCGGTCGTGCGTCGTGTGCTTTGTCACATACCGAGCCAATGCATCTTCTGGTTTGGAATAAACAAACTTGGTATAGGCTATAGCTTCTTTTGCTGTAAGACTATCCATCTTCGAGCCCAACTCCCAACCCAAAGATTCTTTGACATTGTATGTGTAAAAAGGGAATGGATAGGCTTTTGTTGTTTGGTTGTCTATATCCATCAGGGCTGTCTCCATGTTTTTGTTACCCATAGTCTTATAACGAGGTACGAGCACGGTGTAGGCCAAGCGGTCTTTTACCCTCCAAAAGTAGTCGTCTTGCCAGTCGTAGGCTGTTTGGGGAGCTATCTTTCGATCGAGCCATTCCATTTCTTGAGCAATAAATTTTGTCCCGTTGCCATGGAGAGGTAATAGTTTGGCCCGTGCCATGAGTCTGATGGCTCGTGCCACATCGTGCGAACGCGGCATTCCACGCATCATCATTGCATGCTCAGCATCGTTGGCTGCTTGTCGGTAGTTGCCCATGATGTAGTGCAACATGGCATTGGCTGCCTGCCACAAGCACGGGTCTTTCACCTTGCCTTCGTGCAGTACGCTGTTCGATAGTGCTATGAATTGCTTCATTTCTGCTGGATATGTCGGTATATATCCCACCCATTCTATGGCTTCTTTGTTCCCTTGCGTGTCGGCAGTCTCTTGCGCTCCGTTCACAAACTCTTGTATCAGATAGATGAGTGAAGGTGAGTTGGGCGTCTCGGCATATATCTTTCGGATACCCGGTACATTCCTGTATTGTTGCAATCTCCATCTCACGCTCTGCAAATCTCCTTGTTCGGCATAGATGTCGAGTGCCATTTGTATGTGCTTCTGCGCCTGTTTGTCATTGGGTAAGTTGTATAATGCGTTGGCATAAATGTTTCGACACATGTCTCGATACACTCCTTTGGACAGCGAACACCCCGTCTTTTCCCATACCAGAATGTTGTTGGCATATCGCTTCAGCATCATGTTGGCACGCATCAGCAGCAGGCAATACTGTGCTTTAAGACGTCCATGGAGTCGTTGACCGGCCGTTGTGGCAATGATGGCGAGTGTTTTGTTGGTACGAGCAATGTCCTCCGGCGTCGGATAACTCCATTGGTTATACAGGTCACCGCTCACTTTGCTGTAGTCGGCTATTTGCTTGATGTAGGTCAACATCTCTCTGTCGCCTTTCTTGCGAGCCACTTCCTTTAAAAAAGCACAGTCATCTCCGAAGAAGAGGTCATTATAACTGTATTTATTAGGGTAATGATTAGAGACTTCATTTTCCTCGCACGTTACCCCTGTATATTTCTTCCAATATTCAAACAGTTGGTAGTCGAATGTGAAATAATTATATTTCTGGTCGTACACATCAAACAGATAGTAGTTGTGTACAGGTGCCATCGGGCCGCAAGCTGAGGCTTTTCCTACAATAAATAGCAATAAACTAATGACTATAAATCTCTTCATCATGGCGGTTGTTACGTTTTAAGTCGAAGATAATTGTTTCGTTGTTGATGTCATTGCGCTTCTGTTCAAGGGCATGCTTGGTCTGTAATACCTGCTCAAGAGCAGAGTGCCTCGTAATCATCGTGTCGCCCGGCAACATCGGGTATTCATTCTCGTGGTGTACAATGCCCACGTATTTATCGCCGCGAAACAGTAGTCGGTAGGTAAAGTTGGGATAGGCGGCCGATAAGGGCAGCTTATAGCCGGCTATATAGCGCAGATATGGTTTCACGTCGCGGTAGTCCAAGATAGGATGCTCGTTGTGTATATTGGTGAAATCGCCCGTATTATATACCATCAACACACCACGGTCGGCCGGTGGGGGCGTCTGTGCCAGTTGGTGAAGGCGAATGGTTGATGACAAGTGAATGCCTTGCTTGCTCAATAGTTTTTGCATCTCTTGCATAAAAGCATAGTATGTTTTGCGGGTTGTTCGTGTCCAGTCGCAGTCTATCTGTATCTCTTTCAGTGCTGCGATACCATGTGTTTGGGTCATTTGCATGATGCGTTGCGCAACCTTTTCGGCCAGTCCGTCTACGCGATTTCGCATCACATCGTTGACAATGAATACCACCGGAATCACTTCCACCGTCTTTGGTGGAGTCTGTTTAAATGATATAGTGGCATTGGGCATGGCTTCTCCGTCGGCATTTTTTACCACATCGAAGTAGCGGATGTAGAGTTTTGAAATGTGGTGTCGATTGATATAGGCCGTATCTACCGCAAAGCTGGTACTCCAATAATAGGCCGAGCGAACTTTGACAGGTTTCGGTTGCTCGTGGCATGCGGTCAATGCTGAGTACAGCAATGCTATCAATGTTCCGATCATCCATGTCCTACGCAATGTCCTCGCGCTGCTGTAGTCATGGTATAGTCCTGTTATTGTTTGCATCACTCCTTTCATAGCTATCTTCATAGTGTTGTTGCAAACTTATCAATTTTATCTGAATCAGCGGAGGATTAGCTTTGAATTATCATTATTTTACATAAAAATTGGTCGTCAACCATACTTTCTTGTCTTGTACCAATTTCTTACTTGACTGATTGCAGTGGCTAGGCAGTGTCGCTGCCTCGACTTTTCAGCATTTCTGAATAGGCTTGGCAGCGATGCTGAATAGGCGCTGCAGAAGCCCCACCCCGCACCAATCATTTTAGTAAACAAGTGAACGAGTAAACAAGTAGACAAGATTTTAGGTTGACAAGTAGATGAGTTTAGGGGGCAGTTTGTAAGTTTTTGAGTTGATAAGTTATTGGTTGAGTTTGTTAGTTCATGAGTTTTTGAGTTGATAAGTTTTTAAATTGTGGGACGGAAAAGGTTTATTTCTTACTCCCTCTCCTTTTGGAGAACCATCGGTCATCGACCGAGTAGTCGCTGTCGGCTCAGCCGGTACGACTAAAAACGAGGGAGATAATGACTGGGGAGAGGCTTCTGTAGGGACGTGGCATGCTACGTCCGCGGGGAAGTCCACAGTCATATTTGCTCCTAGATTTACAGTGTATATACAGTTCTCGGACGCGACATGTCGCGTCCCTACGAGTCTTGCCATGTACTTATGTATTGTCTAGTGTAAGCAAATAGCATTTATACCGTATGACAGACCACGTTTTTAAGCGATAAGTACAGAGGCTTTACTGACCTGTAGGGGCGAATTGAATTTGCCTTATAAGGTATAAAACAATGGTGAAATGTATGGGACGTCTTTTAGGCTAGGCTTTCCTTAGTGCAAACTTTTATGAACAATAAATAGAAATAAAAGTATTTTTGTCAAAAATATGCCATTATAAAAATAGTAAAAATGGTTGTTTTTTATTATATTTGCACATTCTTAAATTATAATTCCATGTTTCTATACGGGAAGTAATACTCAATATCATAACAAAATCCAACTTTATGAATAGAATTCTGCTGATTTTGCTATTGGCAGGTGCTGTGAATTTGCAGCCCACAATGGCAAAGAAAAAGAGTAAGGTAAAAGTAGACTCGTTGCTGACGGCCAAAGATAAGCCGGGCAAGTCGCCGGTAGCTGATTTCAACAAGGCTGTGAAAGAGGCTAAACTTGTCAAAGGTATGTTTGATACATACTTCACTAAAGACGGAAAACTGTATTTTAGTATTGCCGATTCGGCTTTCTCACGCAGTTATATCCTCTCTAACCGCGTGTCGTCTACCAGCAATACCAATGATTATGTAGCCGGACAGATGGTAGATGCGCCTCGTTTGATTCGCTTCTCTACCGATAGCGTGCGTGTATACTTGCATTTAGTGCAGAATACCAACGTAGTAAAGAAGGGCGATCCGATTGCTGCTTCGTTTAAAACAAACTTTGCCGACCCCATCTTGAAGGCCTTTAAGATAGTGGGAAAGAAAGATGGTAAGGTGCTCATTGATATGACTTCGTTCTTCGGAGGCAACGAGAAGAGTTTGAGTCCGATGAAGCCTGACAACCCTCTGTCGGTGCTTTTTGGAGGTAGCCGCAACTTAAAAGGCTCTTTTATCTCGGATGCTTCGGGTATCACCGATGTGAAGTCATTCCCTCGCAACATCGAGATTATCAGTTCGTTGAGCTTCGACCTGTCAAAAGAAAACATCCCTTACACCGTAGTCATGCATCGTTCGCTCTTCATGGCGCCCGAGAAACCGATGGCTATGCGCCTACAAGACAACCGTGTGGGATTCTTCAGCACCGATAAGAAAATCTATTCTTCGACATCGGATCGTGTAGATAAGAAGACTTATATACACCGTTGGCGTCTAGAACCCAAGGATGAAGACCGCGATCGCTACTTCCGTGGCGAATTGGTAGAGCCCAAGAAACCTATTGTTTTCTATGTAGACTCAGCCTTCCCCGATAAGTGGCGTGGCACCGTAAAGCAAGGTATAGAAGACTGGAACAAGGCTTTTGAGGCTGCAGGATTCAAGAATGCTATCATGGCAAAGGATTATCCGAAGAACGATTCGACCTTCAACCCTGCCGACATGCGCTATAACTGCATCAAATATGCCGTTACCGAGACTGCCAATGCGATGGGTCCGAGCTATGTAGATCCTCGAACGGGCGAGATATTGACCGCAGATGTCATTTGGTATCACAACGTTATATCGCTCTTGCACAACTGGCGATTTGTCCAAACAGGTGCTGTTGATGCGCGAACTCATAAGGCTGTGTTCGACGACGACTTGATGAAAGAGTCTGTACGCTATGTGGCTGCCCACGAAGTAGGCCACACGCTGGGTTTGATGCACAACATGGGAGCCAGCTATTCGTTCCCTGTAGACTCGCTACGTAGTCCTTCGTTCACCCAGAAATATGGTACTACACCTAGTATCATGGACTATGCACGTAACAACTTCATCGCTCAGCCGGGCGATTTGGAGCGTGGTGTGAAGCTCACTCCGCCTATCTTGGGTGTTGAGGATATCTATGCTATCAACTGGGGTTATCGTCTTATCAAGGATGCTGATACTCCCGAAAAGGAGAAACCCACTCTCGATGCATGGATTAAAGCTAAGAGTGGCGACCCTATGTATGAGTTTGGAGTGCAGCAGTTCATGGGTGCCGTAGACCCGACCGACCAGTCTGAAGACTTGGGTAACGACCATATCAAAGCCGGTAACTACGCTATCAGCAACTTGAAGATTATCATGCGTAATCTAGAGAAGTGGACCTATAAGCCCGGTGATACTTATGAAGCTGTGAAAGATATGTACAAACAAGTCGTATCGCAGTACACTCGCCATCTCTTCCATGTGATGCCTTACATCGGAGGTGTGCGTTTCGAGGAAATCAGACAGGGTGATAACAAGGGCGCTGCACGCCATTATATCGACCGAGCTACCCAAAAGCGTGCCATGCAATGGCTTATCGGACAGGCTCGCAGCTACAATTCTTGGTTGTCACCACAATCACTTTTGAATAAACTAGACTTGCCTTCTAATGTTAATGAGAGGTTGCAGTCGTCGGTAGTAGGTGCACTTTATGCCGGTACTCGCTTGTTCCGCATCAGCGAAGGATACAAGATTAATCCTGCAAAGAATTATAGTCTTGATCAATATATGAATGATGTGTTCAACACATTATTTGCTCCTACGATGCAAGGTCGTGCTTTGAGCGAAGCCGATTTGAGTCTACAGTCGGGCGTTCTCTCTGTTTTCAAGATTACAAGTGGCTTGCAACTCAAGCAAGGGAAGAAGGGACTGCTGTTGACAGAGGCTGAATTGGCTGAAAATTTGGCAGCAGAGACTACCGAATTGGCATGTTGCAAGGCTCATCAGGGCGATTCATTCATGCGTATCAATTACGGTTTGCCATCATTACCCAGCGATGTGCTCTCTCCATTGATGTTGAGTCAGCTGAAGAAAGTACGCAATTTGTACATTCGGAAGCGTGCTACAGGCGATAGCAAGACACGCAACTTCTATGAGTATCAGATATTGATGATTGATAAACTCTTAAAGGAATAAATTTATGAGGAGACTTTTTTGTTTATTGACTTTGCTGTCTTGCCTCTTCTCTGTCAATGTTTTGGCACAGGATTTGAAAGTCAGTGGAAAGGTGGTTGACTCCACTGGTGAACCCGTTATTGGGGCTAATGTAAAGGTAGAAGGTGGAAAATTGGGCGTCATGACCGATAAGGATGGTAACTTTACTATCACGATGCCTAATGGAAAATCTACTTTGGTGGTGTCTTATATCGGCTATAAGGCATCTATAGTACGTGCTGTACTGGGCAAATGGTTGAACATCAAACTCGACGAAGACGCTCAGAACCTCGATGAACTCGTAGTTGTAGGTTACGGAACGCAGAAGAGATCGAACCTTACCTCGTCTATTGAGGTGGTGAAAGGTACCGATTTGGCTCGCGTCCCTACACCTAATTTGGATGAGGCTCTGAATGGTCAGGTGGCCGGTTTACAGGTTATGTCGGTGTCAGGTGACCCCGGTACGGCTCGCGAGGCAAATCTTCGAATCCGCGCTGTCACCGGTGCTTCATCGTCACCGTTGCTTGTTATTGATGGCGTTCCACGTTTCTCGGAGAACACAAGCGATGGAGAACAACGCTTATCCGACCTGAACCCCGATGATATTGAGAGTATCTCAATTCTCAAAGATGCTGCTGCCGCTGCCGTTTACGGTGTGCGTGCTGCCAACGGAGTCGTTTTGATTAAGACAAAGCGTTCAAAAGGCGACTCAAAACTACGCATCAACTATCGCGGTCAGTACAATATTCAGAAAGCAACCAAGTTCCCCAAGTTCTTGAACAGCTACGAATTTGCCAAGTTATACAACAAGGCTGTAGAGGGAGAAGCCAATGTGAATCCCTATACCGACGAGGAATTGGAGATGATTCGTACACAGTCCAATCCTAATAAGTTTGCCGATACCAATATCATCGACTATTTGAACAGCCATGGATATTCTACTACGCATAGCGTTTCGCTCTCTGGTGGTAATCAGTTCCTGCGTTATTATATCTCAGGTTCGTACACCAAGACGGCCGGTTTGTACAGTGGAGTAGGGCGCGATCGCTTCAACTATGCTGCCAAATTGGATGCTACGCTGGCCAAGGGACTTGTCCTTTCGCTCGATTTCAATGGTGTTCGTTCCGGTTATAAGAACACTAGCTTTACCACAGTAGACGCTGCTTACAGCTATTCTCCCGTTCAACCGTTCACTCTTACGAACGGTGAGCTGGCTAGTATCAATGGTGGTAATCCATTGATTAATATTCGTGGACTCGGCGGATATACTCGTAACCGTGTGAAGATGAACACTATCACGGCCAATTTGAATTGGGATATTCCTTGGGTAAAAGGTCTCTCGGTTTATGGTAAGGTGACGATGGACAACAACAACTCTATCCGTAACGAGTTTAATTCGCCTGTTGCGCTCTACACTTACGACGAAGCTAGCAAGGAAATCAAAGTAGATAAGACCACTGTGTATCCGAAAGCGAAGATTTCTATGTACCAGATGGACCAGTTTGTGGACAATACTTTGTTGGAAGCTGGTATCAATTACGCTCAGACTTTCAAGGAAAAGCACAGTGTAACAGGTATGATGGTTGCCAACTATCAGATGTATAAGAACAAATACATGGATGGTAGAAACAGCGATTTGCCCGGTGTTTATCCTGAATTTATCGGTAATACTGAAATTGGTTCGCTTCATGGAAAAGAAAGCGAGATACAACGTGCGTCGTTGATTGGCCGTGCTACCTACGCTTACGAGAATCGTTACTTCGCTGAGTTCAGCTTCCGTGTGGACGGTTCTGCCAAGTTCCATCCCGACCACAGATGGGGTTTCTTCCCCACAGTATCTGCTTCGTGGATGCTATCTAACGAAAAGTTCTTCAAGAACTGGAAACAGCGTGTCATCAGTAATGTGAAATTCCGTGGTTCAACTGGTATCCTCGGACGTGATGGTGGTGTACAAGACTACTCTTATTTATTGAGTTATATCTACTCACCTGTCAACGGTTACAATCTCGGTGGATTATTGAAGCCCGGTATTGTGGTGAATTCTGGTAACTATCCTAATGCTAGATTGAAGTGGGAAAAGAGTCGTGACTACAACTTCGGAATCGATCTTGGCTTCTGGAACAACCGTTTTGGCATCACTTACGAGTACTATTTGCGCTATAAGACCGACATGCTTTCAAATGCTCCCGATTATATGTATCCTCCTACGACAGGTACAAATGGAGCTGTTCCTTATATGAACTATGGTAAAGTAAAGGCTTGGGGATGGGATTTAACCCTCACTCATCGCAACTCAATAGGCAAGTTCCGCTATGACGCATCGTTCATGTTATCGCTCGGGCGAGACAAAGTGCTCGACTATGGAGACGAAAGCAACCAGTTGGAGAACCTTCGTCGCAAGGGACATAGCATCGGTACATCGTGGATGTACGAAGCATTGGGACTCTTCCAGACGCAAGAGGAGATTGATAATTGGAAGTTGAATCAGGACGGAAGTTACAATGGTAAGAACAAGACTGTGAAGCCCGGTGACATCAAATATAAAGACCAGAACGGTGACGGTGTGCTCGATAAGAAAGACGAAGTGGCATTCAAGAATTCGGCTTATCCCGATTTCACGGGAAGTTTGAAGTTGGGTGCTAGCTATAAGGGCGTATTTGTCAACGTAATGTTCCAAGGTGTGGCCGGTTATAAGCAGTATATCACAGAGGCTTATACGCTCGAAAAAGGTAGCTTACCACGTTTCCAAGATTATCATCTCACCGATTGTTGGACGCCGGAGAACCCCAATGCGGAGTATCCTCGCGTCAAGTTGGCAACCTCAATTGATAACAACCGTTTGGCATCTTCGTTCTGGTTGCGCGACAATAGCTTCATTCGTTTGAAGTCGCTCAATATCGGTTACAGTCTGCCGGCATCTACTTTGAAGAGCTTGAAACTCAGTTCGCTCACCATTACTTTGATGGGTGGTAATCTGTTTACATGGAGTAAGCTGAAGCACATGGACCCTGAATCACGTCGAGGCTATCCTATTCAGCGTACATACGGCTTGAGTTGTAACATCGGTATTTAATGGTTTTACTATAAATAATTGTACGACAATGAACAAAATACGAACATATTTACTGAATGCGGTCGGTCTGTTGACACTCGCAACAGGCTTTACCGGCTGTAACAATCTGTTCCACGACGCGCCAGTAGACAAGTTGGCTGAGCCTAGTATATGGAAAAGTCCACTCTTACTCGATGAGTATACGATGCCTTGGTATCGCAATATGCATAACGGTTTCAACATCCTCATGTCTACCAGTTGGCTATTGCGTAGCATGTCTCAGCCTTTCCCGGCTTGGTATAGTGACCAGTTGACCTACTCAATGAGTACTTGGGGACGTACCGGATTTGCCGATGAGCAGGCTGGAAAAGAAACTGCTATCACGCGAACAGCCGGCAGTTCATGGGGTAGTTGTTACGAAATGATTCAGCACATCAACCGTTTGCTGGCCAACGAAGGAAGTATTGCCAATGGAGCTTCCAAGCAACGCATCTTGGGTGAGGCTCATTTCTTCCGTGGATATTATTATTATATGTTGTTGAGACGCTTCGGCGCACCTCTACTGATAGACCATTTATACGATCCACTCAACGATAATGAGAAGTTCCCGCGCTCGTCTTATGAGAAGATGGCGGAGTTTATAGTTTCCGAAGCTCAGCAGGCTGCCGAGTTGTTGCCTGCAAAATATGAGTCGCAAGATGTAGGTCGTGTGACTAAGGGAGCTGCCATGATGCTCAAAGCGAAGGTGTATTTTTGGGTTGGTTCGCCACAGTTCCAGAATAAGGATAAAGAATATTATGGCTTTACCGGAGACCGTTCGAAGGAGATGATGCAGAAAGCAGCGGCTGCTTATGAGGAGTTGGTGAAGTCGGGATTGTACAGTCTCGTGCCCGTAACAGGTAGTACAGAGACTGCTATTGCCGATAGCTACACCAAGATATTCCTCACGAAGAACAGCGTTGAGTCTATCTTGGAAGTTCATCATAGCGATACCGGTATTGTAGAAGACTTCGGACATCGTCTGGACGAGGATGCTGCGCCTCCTTTCCTCAATGGTAAGCGATGCGCTTATGTCCCCACTCAGAACCATGTTGATGAATATGGCATGCGTGATGGAAAGACGTTAGATCCTCAACATCCCTTTGAAAATCGCGACTATCGCTTCTATGCCAACATCCTTTATGATGGTTCGTCGTTCCGTAGCCACGTGATGGACATCCATTATACAATGGAGGGTGGCAAGAAGAAGGCTGGTGTAGACCTCACGAAGTATGGTACTGACCGCAATGCAGGTGTTACCCGCACGGGATATTACATGCGTAAGTTCCTTGATCCCACAGCTTCTCTCTTTGGAGACAACAAGTATGGTAGCAAGCAGAACTATATTATCTGGCGTTATGCTGAGGCTTTGCTCGACTATGCCGAGGCTTCTTTCCGCTCAGGTAATACTGCTGTGGCTCTCAATTTGGTCAATCAGGTGCGTAAACGTGTACACATGCCGGAATTGACGAGCATTACCCTCGACCAGATTCTCAACGAACGTCGAGTGGAACTAGCCTTCGAAGAGACTACATACTGGGATTATCTGCGTCTAGGTACGGCTGTTGCCAAGCTCAATGGTTCGGAAAATCCATTGCGTGGTATGGAGATTGTGAAGGGTGAAGATGGTAAGATGACTTACAAAGTGTCTGCCCTCAAGTCTCAGAAGACCGAACGTGTGTTCAGAGCTAATCAGAATTATTACCCCATTCCATGGTCTGAAGTGCGCTATCATGAAATAGACCAGAATGCAGAATGGAACGAGAAGTAAACTAACATTTTTAATATGATTGTACTCCCTCTTTCTGTCGACAAGGCAGGAGGAGGGAGTTTGCTTTGTGTGGAGTTAGAAGTGAGGAGTTATGAGTGAGTAGTTAAGTTGTAGAAATCAATATTTCTAATCCATTACTCTGCGACTCTTCGTTTACTGCAAGGCTGCATCAGCATTACTGTTCGGGCTATGCAGTAATGCTGAAGAGGCTTTGCAGCATTGCTGCCTCGGCCTTGCAATATCCTTATCCCGACTCTTTAAGCCTCATTCTAGCGATTACTTACCTTGTTAATCGCTATATCTTCGCATATAAAAGCAGTGGTTTTATTTTGAAATCAAGGCAACTTCCATTAACTTTGTGTGCCGAATGCAGATGTATGTAGACGTCATATTGCCCCTACCTTTGGAAGGATTGTTCACCTATTCCGTGCCCGACGAATTGTCAATGAGAGTAGGTGAGGGGATACGTGTGCAGGTGCCACTAGGCAAAAGCAAACGGTATACGGCGATGGTGGCTAAGGTTCATGAGACGAAACCGGATTTTGAAGTACGTCCCATCCTTGCCGTTCTTGACGAATCGCGTATGTTGTTACCACAACAATTGAAGTTGTGGCAATGGATAGCCGACTATTATCTGTCGCCGATTGGCGAGATTTATAAAGCAGCTTTGCCCTCCGGTCTGAAAGCAGAGGATGGTTATCGACCTAAGACGGAGGTGTATGTGGGATTGGCAGAGCCTTTTCGTACTGAGCAAGCATTACATGTGGCGCTGAATATTTTGGCACGTGCCACCAAGCAAGCCCATGCTTTCGCGGTATTTTTGGTTTTGAGTCATTGGGATTCGTTGCAAGGCGATACACCGCAGCAACCGATAACCGAGATAACGCGCGAAGAACTGATGAACGAAGCGCATGCCACGTTGGCTCATGTGCGTGCACTCATCGACAGAAAGATACTTTATCTCTATGAAAAAGAGGTGGGACGACTGAATGGAACTGACCGTCCTATGCCCGAAAATATCAAGCCGCTCAATGATGTTCAGACAGTGGCGTATCGCGAGATAGCCGCTCAATTCCAAAAGCGACAAGTAGTTTTGTTGCATGGAGTGACGTCGAGTGGTAAGACAGAACTCTATATTCACTTGATACAAGAGGCTATCGACCGTGGCGAACAGGTGTTGTACCTGCTTCCGGAGATAGCTTTGACGGTGCAGATGACCGAGAGATTGCAACGCGTCTTTGGCAATCGACTGGGTATCTATCATAGTAAATATAGCGATGCCGAGCGTGTTGAGATTTGGCAGAAGCAACTATCAGACCATCCCTACGATGTGATTCTCGGTGCACGCAGTGCTGGCTTCCTTCCATTTCAGCGGTTGGGGTTCGTCGTTATAGACGAAGAACATGAGTCAAGTTTTAAACAACAAGACCCAGCACCGCGTTATCATGCACGAAGTGCGGCTATCGTGTTGGCACAGATGTATGGTGCGAAGACCCTGTTGGGTACGGCTACGCCCTCAATGGAGAGCTACTACAATGCGCAAACGGGCAAATACGGACTGGTAACGCTCCAAACCCGCTATCAAGGCATACAACTTCCGGAAATACAGGTGGTCGATGTGAAAGACTTACGACGTCGCAAGATTATGCGTGGGGCGTTTTCTCCGGTGCTATTGAAGGCTATTAGAGAGGCTTTGGCAGCCGACCAACAAGTGATACTCTTTCAAAATAGGCGTGGATTTGCACCGATGATAGAGTGTAAGGTGTGCGGATGGGTGCCTAAATGTGATAACTGCGACGTGTCGCTCACATTGCATAAGAATATGAATCAACTGTCGTGTCACTACTGTGGATTTACTTATTCCGTGCCCGAAGAGTGCCCTAATTGTGGTAATACCGACCTGCATGGACGTGGTATTGGTACCGAGAAGATAGAAAGTTTGATTACTGAGGAGTTCCCCGAAGCCCGAGTGGCTCGTATGGATCTTGATACTACACGTACGAAAAATGCTTATGAACGTATTATTCGCGACTTTGCTGCCGGACGTACCAACCTCTTAATTGGTACGCAGATGGTGACCAAGGGGTTGGACTTCGATCGTGTGAGTGTGGTGGGAATATTGGATGCCGACTCGATGTTAAATTATCCTGATTTCAGAGCCTACGAACATGCTTTTATGATGATGGCACAGGTGAGTGGAAGAGCAGGCCGAAAAGGTACTCGCGGACGTGTTATCCTACAAACGAAGAATCCTGATTTGTCGGTTATCAATCAAGTGGTGCATCACGATTTCAAGGGGTTCTATACCGATTTGATGGAAGAACGCCGTCTATTCCGTTATCCACCATTTTTCCATTTGGTGTATGTCTACTTGAAACATCGCAATGCAGATGTGGTAGAGTCAGCCGGATTGGAACTTGGCGGACGCTTGCGCCAGTATTTTGGTGATCGGGTTTTGGGGCCCGATAAGCCGGCTGTAGCACGTGTAAAGCAACTTCATATTCGCAAATTGATGCTGAAATTAGAGAATGGTATCGACCAAAAGAAGGTGAGAGAGGTGTTGAGATGGGTGCAGGTAGAGTTGATGAAGGATAAGCGCTACGCCCTCTTGCAGATATATTACGATGTAGATCCTATGTAAAAAGGTATTGTCCGTTTGGAACAATACCCTTTTACACTGTTAGAAGTGAGGATTTAAAAGTTAGGAGTCAATAGATCATAACTGAAAACAAAAAGCCCCTCACATGGAATGAGGGGCACGAGAGAATTATTTAAAAATCTATATCTAGTCCGATACCAAATACTCGGTTGGTACGAGTGAAGTCGTCTGCACCGTAAAGCAAGCTTTTGCCATCGCCTTGAGGGGTGGTAAGCAGACCTTGGGTAGTTTGTAAAGCTGCTTTAACTTTGCTTTCGTCCATGCCTAATGCACCTCCCAGCTTGCCAACAATGCCTCCGGCCAAATTTGAAAGATTATTGTAGTTGTTGGTATTACGCTTGTAATGTGTATAATTAGTTTGGAAATAAGCGAGGTTCAGAGTCATCTTCTTGTTGAGATGTATGCCGACACCGAATCCGAACGAGTAGCTATTCACATTGAAGCTGATGTCTTCCATATACTCATCTGTCATTTGATAGCGTGTAACCTGGGTACCACCACTCACGGTAAAACGTTTGTTGATGTCGTATTCAGCACCGAAGAGATACTCGTTGGTATCACCTCCGAGCAGTTTTTGCTTATTATTATAGAGATGGGCATTCTTGTCGAAGTAATGATGCCAACCGGCATTGAGTCGCAATGTAGGTAGTACAGACCACTGGGCGCCCACAGTGAGTAGGCTGGGAGAGTCTTCTTCTACTTCTTTTCCATCTTCAAATTTTGCCAATTGTTTAAGGTTCTTGGCGCTCTCGCTATTTGCCGATTTGTTTTTCAAGCGCATACTAGTCTTGAATTCGTATTTAGCTGCGAAGTTGAAATCTCCCGTTTTGTAGTCGATACCCAAGATAGGAGCGAGTCCCCAACCTGTTTGGTCGCAGTTGAGGGTTACGTCTTGTGTCGCAATACCGAGTGCACCGAGGCTGGCTCCTTTGATTTTGTAATCCTTAGCCGAGGCAGCGGCTGCTGTGGCAGCGGCTACATTGCCTGCTTTTGCATATTGTTCGGCTGCAGCGGCATATTTACCTGCTGCCTCGAAAGCGGCTGCCGACTGTGCTGTAAAAGCTGATGGTGCATTGACAAATTCTGTAGAACCGGCAGTACGCACCTTGATGTTACGCACATAACCATAATAGTTGGCATTGCCATAGAGCAGTCGCAGACCACCATATACAGAGAGATGGTCATTGATTTGGTATGCTGTTCCGAGTGTAAATCCAAAGTAATATTGTCTACCACGCATGTATGTATCCATGTCGTATTGCTCAATAGCGGGGAGTCCAAGTGCTCCTAAACCGAGTTTGGTAGTCAATGCGTCAAGGTGACCGGATAGTAATGGCAGCATGGCAACGCTACTTTCAAACGAACCTAAGCCTTTGGCAAACTCTGCTTTACCTCCTCCGCCGGTAACGGCAAAATTGAATTGGAAACTCCACTTGCCTTTGTTGTAGGCTGTTTGTAAAGCAGGAAGGATGGGCGCATTGGCAACTCCTTTGAAGGTCTTATTGGTTTTGCCCTCATTCTGTGTTCCGAAAGCAAAAGCACCAAAGGTCGAATTGACACTACGAGTTTGATGTGCATTCTGTATATTGATTGATAGATGCCATCCATCGTTGAGGAATACCACACCGGCAGGATTGAAATATACTCCGTCTATAGCAATGGCTGCGTCGCGAGCCGGGTTGCGAAGGAAGGTAACACTTTGGTTAGTATTGGTTAATAAACCACCTGCCCATGAGAATTGAGACGTTAACAAAATTGCAACAACAATTATAAATTTTAACTTAGTCATCTTGAATAGTTGTAAAAAATATGTCTGCAAAGTTATTAAAAATGTTCTATAATTCTCTAATAAGGTTTTGTTTATTTAGTAATGTTAACAATGCAACAATAAAAGCCTGCACAAATCAGTATGTTTGTGCAGGCTTTTAGGCATGTAGTATTGTTTAGTTGGCTACAGCCAATAAACTGATATATTATATAATATGGTATATATGATAGGCTTATTTCGGCTTTCCGGTTGTATCAGTTGGCTGCTTTGGTGCATCTTTGATACCTTTTTTGAGTTCTGGATAAGAGATACGCGTGTGGTAAATAGCTTTAAGTCGCTCAATAGCGACTTGTTTAGCCTGACTTATATCACGGAATGTGATAGGGCATTCGGTGAAGAATCCATCGGCCACTTGGGCGTCAATGAGTTTGTTAACCAAAGCGCTGATACTCTCTTCGGTGTATTCCGGCAACGAGCGGGAGGCTGCTTCTACCGTGTCGGCCATCATCAATATGGCTTGTTCGCGTGTGAATGGATTCGGACCGGGGTAGGTAAAGCTCTCCATATCTATTTCTTCATCGGGGTGAGCATTCTTGTAATTCACGTAGAAATACTTGGCTACACCACGCCCATGATGTGTAACGATGAAGTCTTTGATAAACGATGGAAGGTTATTCTTTTCTGCCATCTTTACTCCTTCGGGCACATGGTTGATGATAATCTGTGCACTTTCCTTGGGAGTCATATTATCGTGAGGGTTTATACCGACCTGATTCTCGGTGAAGAAGACTGGGTTTTCCATCTTCCCTATGTCGTGATAGAGTGCTCCGGTACGCACGAGGAGACTGTTGGCACCTATCTTATTGGCAATCTCTGCGGCCAAATTACCCACTGTAATGGAATGTTGGAAAGTGCCGGGAGCTATCTCGCTCATGTCGCGCAAGAGTCCCTTGTTGGTGTTAGAGAGCTCGAAGAGCGTTACGTCGCTTGTAAATCCGAATGCCTTCTCAATGAGATACATCATCGGGTAAGTGAGTAATAGGAAGATACCGTTGGCAATGAAGTGGTAGTACATGTCTTGATTCAACTTCGATACATCCTCGTTTTGCATCATCTGCAAGGCAAAATAAACGAGGAACGTACCAACGGTGACAAGTAATGCCGTCTTAAATACCTGCGAACGTTTGGATAGTTCGCGTAGCGAATAGATGGCTATGAGCCCGGCTACCAATTGTATGATGATGAATTCGTATTGGTATTTCACGGCCGCGGCACTGATAAGAATCATCGTACAGTGTGCGATGAATGCCGTGCGAGAGTCCATAAATACGCGAATGAAGATAGGTACCATCGCAAAAGGCAGGATATATACGCTGAAGATGCTGTGGCTCATCATCAAAGATACCAAGATGGGGAAGATGGTAATGAGCGAATAGAGCATCATAATGCTTCGTTGGTCGCGGAAATAGTCGCGTCTGAAGAGTGCCAGATAGGTCGTGAAGAGCGTGATAAGCATAAAGACAAAGATGCATTGACCGATAGTGGTGTACGTAATCTCTTGCTTACTGGCATTGCGTCGAGACATTTCGCGCTCGAAAGAGCTAAGCACTCGGTACACATAATCATCTACAATCTCACCTCGGTCGATGATTTTTTGCCCACTCATCACCATTCCGCTGGCGATAGGAATACCACTCAATATGTCGTTTTTCTCCGTTTCACTGCGCTCACTGTCGTATTCTAGGTTTGGTACAATGTAGTTATTGAGATTCAGTCGTTGCAAGAGCGGGCGCTGTTGAGCTAACTTCTCATCTTGGAACAACTGTTCATATGCAGTCATGGTAGAGTAGATACAGTTGATTTGTACACCTGTTGCTTTCTTTCCATTGACTATTCGGAGGATGTTGGTAGAATCTTTTGCCAGTACATTATACTCCGGCATCTTCATGATACCGGCTTGATAAAGTCTGTGAAAACGGTCTAGTAACAAGATTTTATACTCTTCTGTGAGTCCCGATGAACTGTTGGCAAAGTCTTTTTTGAACTTTGCCACCTGCTGTTTTTCTACATAACTATTATAATTATAGTAGGGCTGGAACAATTCCATCATGGAGTCTTGCTCGGATTTCAGTATCTCATCGGTCTTATAAATGGGGAAATCGAACTTCGCGATGAACGAACCGTACATCCATGGTTTACCCACATCGTAGCGGAAATGCTGTACTTCGTTGCGTGGCAAGAACCATACAATGACAGCAACCGTAATGGATATGAGGGCTAGGCGACTGAAAAGATTTCGCCAATAGTACTTAGATGTCTTGTAAGAATATCTCATTATAAACGGTGTTTATGTCTATTATTATGCGAAAATACAAAAAAAGAACGGCATTACTGGAAAAAATATATTAATTTTGCAAGAAATATCTATATCTTATCTACATTGATTGAGGATGGCAGAAAGAAAAGTAAGGGTGCGTTTCGCGCCTAGTCCAACAGGAGCTTTGCATATTGGCGGTGTTCGCACAGCATTGTATAATTATCTATTCGCACGTCAACATGGTGGCGAACTCGTATTCAGAATAGAGGATACCGACTCACATCGGTTTGTTCCCGGAGCCGAAGAATACATCATTGAGTCGTTCCGTTGGTTGGGAATTCGTTTCGACGAGGGTGTCAGCTTTGGTGGACAGCATGGTCCTTATCGCCAAAGTGAGCGCCGAGAAATCTATAAAGAGTATGTCAGGCAGTTGCTTGACAACGGTAAAGCCTACATAGCTTTCGATACACCAGAGGAACTTGAGGCCAAACATCAGGAGATTGCCAACTTCCAATACGATGTTCGTACACGCATGCAGATGCGCAATTCTCTTACATTATCAAAAGAAGAGGTAGACCAACTCATTGAGGATGGAAAGCAATATACTGTTCGTTTCAAGATAGAACCGGGTAGGGAAGTGCATGTTCACGACTTGATTCGTGGCGAAGTCGTTATTAAGAGCGATATTCTAGACGATAAAGTGCTCTATAAGAGTGCCGACGAGTTGCCTACATATCATCTTGCCAACATCGTCGACGACCACTTGATGGAAATCACACACGTCATTCGTGGTGAGGAATGGTTGCCAAGTGCGCCTCTTCATGTGCTGTTGTATGAGGCTTTCGGATGGGCCGATACCATGCCGGAGTTTGCACATTTGCCTCTGTTATTGAAGCCCGAAGGCAAGGGAAAGCTTAGTAAGCGCGACGGAGACCGCCTCGGTTTCCCCGTATTTCCATTGGAATGGCACGACCCTAAGACCGGAGAAGTGTCGTCAGGATACCGCGAAAGCGGCTATTTCCCAGAGGCTGTAATCAACTTCCTCGCTTTGTTGGGATGGAATCCGGGGACAGAACAAGAACTGTTTACGCTGGATGAACTGGTTCAGGTATTCGATATTACAAAGTGTTCTAAGAGTGGTGCTAAGTTCGACTACCAAAAAGGAATGTGGTTTAACCACGAATATATCCTGCGTAAGAGCGACGATGAAATTGCCAAATTGTTTGCCCCCATCGTTGCCAACAACGGTGTAGAAGAGTCTATGGAGCGTGTTACGCAGGTGGTTCACATGATGAAAGACCGCGTAAGCTTCGTTAAAGAATTATGGCCCTTATGCTCTTTCTTCTTTATTGCGCCTACTGAGTACGACGAGAAGACAGCCCGCAAGCGTTGGAAGGAATATTCTGCCCAGCAAATGGCGGAGTTGGCCGATGTCATTGAAGGTATTTCCGACTTCTCAATAGAAAACCAAGAGACTGTGGTGTTCAAATGGGTTGAGGATAAGGAATATAAGTTGGGCGATGTGATGAATGCGTTCCGACTAGCATTGGTGGGTATCGGCAAAGGTCCCGGCATGTTCGATATTACCGCATTCTTAGGAAAAGAAGAGACGCTGACACGTCTTCGCCGTGCCATTGAGGTCTTAAAATAAGTTTGTATCAGTATTAAAGAGGAAATAGCATAGTCGTGTATCAAGTCATCATATACCTATATCTGATTGGAGTAGCTATTGCCAGTCTCTTCAATAAGAAGGTCAAAAAGATGTGGAAAGGCGAGCGTCAGGCTATCGCTTTGCTGCGTGAGCAAGTTGATCCTGCTGCAAAGTACGTTTGGTTTCATGCTGCTTCGCTTGGCGAATTTGAACAAGGACGCCCTTTGATGGAACGTATGCGGCGCGAACATCCTGAATATAAGATACTGCTTACATTCTTTTCTCCCTCAGGCTATGAAGTGCGAAAGAACTACGAGGGTGCAGATATAGTTTGTTATCTGCCCCTTGATACCATTCGCAATGCCCGTCGATTCCTGCGTACGGTGCGTCCCGTCATGGCCTTTTTCATCAAATATGAGTTTTGGTACAACTATCTGCACATCTTGAAGCATCGAGGTGTGCCTGCTTATAGTGTGTCTAGTATTTTTCACGAAGACCAAATCTTCTTCAAATGGTATGGTCGTCGATATGCAGAAGTATTGAAATGTTTCAAACGTTTCTTTGTACAGAACGCTGAGAGTAAGGCTCTTTTGGCTAGATTCGGTGTTACCGATGTCGACGTGGTGGGCGATACGCGTTTCGACCGTGTACTTCAAATCAAGGAAGCCAGCAAGCGTTTGCCCATTGTTGAGGCTTTCAAGCAAGAGCGTCCGGTGTTTGTTGCCGGGTCTAGTTGGCCTCCTGATGAGGATATTTTCATCTCTTATTTCAATGAGCATAAGGATTGGAAGTTGATTATCGCACCTCATGTGATAGGTGAAGACCACTTGAAACAAATCCTCTCCAAGCTCAATCGCAAAGCGATACGATATACTCAAGCGACTCAGGAAGAGGCTGCTACGGCTGACTGTCTTATCATAGACTGTTTTGGTTTGCTGTCGTCAATCTATCATTATGGCGAGGTGTCGTATGTAGGTGGTGGTTTCGGTGTGGGCATCCATAATGTCTTGGAAGCTGCCGTTTGGAATATTCCTGTGATATTTGGCCCGAACAATAAGCATTTTCAGGAGGCTCAAGGACTTATGGCAGCCAAAGGTGGCTTTGAGATTACTAATGCCGACGACTTCAATAGCTTGATGTCTCAATTCGCCCAAACCGATTTCTTGAAAGCCAGTGGCGATGCTGCTGGCCGATTTGTTGCCGGTTTTACGGGTGCTACCGATAAAGTGCTCAGTCATTTATAACTATTTCTCGCTTCGATGCCAGCCTATTTGCCTTGAAGATAGGCTTTCTTTGTTTCATCGGTACACGAATTGCTTCTTTTTTATGGGTTTTGATGCAATTGTTTTCTAGATGATACCATTAATTCATTTGTTCTTCTTATTTTTGTAATGTCTATTTTGCTAATAGGATATACTTAGATAATACGATAACTTATAAACCCAAAATCATGTTTAAATTATTCAGGATACTACTTGTAGCTTTATTGCTTACCGTTGTTTCTACGCTTCATGCGCAACTCATTCCGCAACCTACCAACGTGCAATGGGGGCAAGGTGGTTATACGCTTACCGCAAAAACTACTATCAGTTGTGATAATGCTTCGCTGCGTCCGGCTGCTGCTTATTTAGCTAAACTGCTGGCTACACCCACCGGTTATGCCTTTCGTCAGAAGAAGGGTAAAGGTTCCATTCGTCTTATGTTGACCAATAAGGGTATTAGTGGTAGCTATCAACTGCAGTCCGATATGCGTGGTATCACCATCAAGGGAGCCGACTATCGTGGCGTGGTGAATGGCATTGCTACGCTCCGCCAGTTGTTGCCTGTGCAAATAGAGTCGCGCGAGGCTGTAAAACGTGTTTGGACGGTGCCGGCAGTGAATATTACCGATACTCCCAAGTTTGCTTGGCGTGGCATGGAACTAGATTGTTCTCGCCATTTCTTTACCCGTGATGAGGTGATGGAATTGCTTGATGTGTTGGCGCTTTACAAGATAAATAAGTTTCATTGGCACCTCACTGATGACCAAGGATGGCGCATCGAAATCAAGAAGTACCCGCTGTTGACACAGTATGGGGCTTGGCGTACATACAATAATCAGGATACCGTTTGTATCAATCGTGCCCAAAAGGAGGATAATCCAGCTCTCATGCCAGCGGCTAAGAATGTACGTGGTGATGGCAAGTATGGTGGCTTCTATACGCAAGACGATATTCGTGCCATTGTATCTTATGCTCGCGACCGCGGTATCGACGTCATTCCAGAGATTGATATGCCCGGTCATAGTTTGGCTGCTATTGCCAATTACAAAAGACTTTCGTGTTTTGAACAGACTGGTTGGGGCAAATTGTTCACCACACCGCTATGTCCCGGCAAAGACCACATGCTTGATTTTTGCAAGGATGTATGGCGCGAAGTGTTCTCACTCTTCCCCGGTGAGTATGTACATATAGGCGGTGACGAGGTCGATCAGAAGAATTGGAAGACTTGTCCCGACTGCCAACGTCGCATTAAAGAGCAGCATTTGAAAAACGAGCATGAGTTACAGGCATGGTTCCTCCATGAGATGGAGAAGTTCATCAATGCTAATGGGCGCAAGATGATAGGCTGGGACGAGATTATCGAAGGTGGACTCTCGGCTACGTCTACGGTGATGTGGTGGCGCAACTGGAATCCATCGGCACCCAAACAAGCTGCAGACCACGGTAATTCTGTGATTCTAACACCGAATACCGAATTCTATCTTGACTACGATGGCGATGCTGCCGGCATGCAAAAAATATATGGTTACAACATGCGTCCTAATGGAGTGACAGAGGCTAACAGCCACTTGGTACTCGGTGTACAGGGCAATCTATGGACGGAATGGGTACCCACACGCGAGCGAATGTTTTTCCAGTCGTTCCCCCGAATGTTGGCAGTGGCTGAGTTAGGTTGGAATGGAACGGGTAAAGACTGGGATGGTTTCAATCGTAGAGTAGTGGCTCATTACCCTCGTTTGCAACAGTTAGGTGTGACTTATCGCATTCCACCGCTCACCGGATTCCATCGGGTGAATGTGTTTACCGATGAGGCGCAGGTGAAAGTAGATTGTCAAGATCCCTCGGCTGTGATACGTTATACCACTGATGGCAGTATTCCACAAGCCTCTTCACAGCGTTATACCGCACCGTTGCGTGTGACTTCTACCACCGATTTCGCGTTCCGCTTGTTCGGAACTGATGGACGTAAAGACAACACCGTGCATTTCCGTTATCAGAAAGAAGATTATGCTCCGGCCGTATCTGCGGATAATGTCAACCCCGGATTGCAAGTAGTGTGGCATGAATATGATGGTTCCGGTTGTGCAGATATAGAGAAGGCGCCGATTAATGGCACTTATACAGTTGATAAAGTAGAGATTCCGAAAGAGGTAAGTGGTAACATCGGGTTGGTGATAACGGGCTATATCGATGTTCCCGAAGATGGTATTTATACTTTTGCATTGTTGTCCGACGACGGTAGTTGGCTGAAAGTAGATGGTCAGATGGTCGTCGATAACGATGGAGACCATTCACCACAAGAGGTTGTGGGGCAGCATGCCATGCGCAAGGGGCTGCATCCTATTGAGCTAAGATACTTCGACCACAACGGTGGACAGTTGAGCCTGCGGGTGTCAGGTGCCGGTCAAGTGAGCTATCGACACTAGTTTTTATATGTCATTATAACTAGATGGACCGACCTATGGACTTGTTTCTGTAGGTCGGTTTCTTTGTTTAATTACTTCCTATTACCTCTTTATCTACTCCATGGAAACCTTGTTTACTCGCCATTTTGCCTACTTGTTAACTCTCTATATATCCCTCCCCTTTTGGGGAGGGTCAGGGTGGGGCTGCTGCTTCGCTTCAGCAGCAATGCTGTTTCGGCTTTTCAGCTATGCTGTTTGAGCTATGCAGCAAGATTGCCAAGCCTCTGCAGCAAAACGAAAGGGAATATTTTGGCATTCCATACTTATTTATTACTTTTGCTTATGAATCGCATGGAGCGAATGATATGATAAACCTATGAAGTCGATTAGAGAAATATACAAGATTGGGATAGGTCCTTCGAGCAGTCACACGATGGGACCTCATAGAGCTTCCAAGATTTTTGTGGAACGCCATGAAAACGCAACACACTTTGAAGTGACCCTCTATGGCAGTCTGGCTGCTACCGGTAAAGGACATATGACGGATATGGCTATTGAGGAAGTGCTTACTCCTGTGGCTCCCGTAACTATTCATTGGGAACCTACAGTCTTCTTGCCTTACCATCCGAATGGTATGAAGTTTGCAGCTTTTGATGCTGATGGGAAGATCAAGGAAGAATGGACGGTGTACAGTATCGGTGGTGGAAATCTGTCAGAGGGAATCGAAGATACATTGGCAGACGTCGAAGATACCTATCAGTTGAATACGCTTACCGAGATTCAAGCGTGGTGCGAAGACCACGGTATGAGCTTTTGGGAATATGTGGAACAGTGTGAAAGCAAAGATATATGGGATTTCCTTGCTGAGGTTTGGCATGTGATGGAGGATGCCGTGAAGCGCGGTATAGAGACCGAGGGAGTATTGCCCGGTGTGTTACATTTGCCTCGTAAGGCCTCTACCTATTATGTGAAGGCTCAGGGATTCCGACAGTCGTTGCAGTCACGCGGACTGGTTTATGCCTACGCATTGGCTGTGAGCGAAGAGAATGCGGCCGGTGGAACGGTGGTCACTGCACCTACTTGTGGTGCTTGTGGCGTCATTCCGGCAGTGCTTTATCATTTACGTCATGCCCATAACTTCAGCGAAACGAAGATTCTACATGCCTTGGCAACTGCCGGATTGTTCGGTAATATCGTGAAGCAGAATGCTTCTATATCGGGCGCCGACGTAGGTTGTCAAGGTGAGGTAGGGGTAGCTTGTGCCATGGCTTCAGCCGCTTCGTGCCAGTTGTTTGGCGGTACGCCCTCGCAAGTAGAGTATGCTGCCGAGATGGGATTGGAACATCACTTGGGTATGACTTGCGATCCTGTGTGCGGATTGGTACAGATTCCGTGTATCGAGCGTAATGCCTTTGCGGCCGCTCGTGCCCTCGATGCCAATCTATATTCAACTTTCTCCGATGGTAAACACCGTGTATCGTTCGACCATGTGGTGGAGGTGATGAAGCAAACTGGCCACGACTTGCCTTCGGTATATAAAGAAACGAGTGAAGGGGGGCTAGCGAGGGCGTATGGGAAGAAGTAAAACCTCACCCCCGTCCCCTCTCCCAAGGAGAGGGGAGAAGTTATGAGCGTGTGTAGGAAGAAGTAAAACCTCACCTTCATCCTCTCTCCCAAGGAGAGGGGAGAAGTTATGAGCGTGTGTAGGAAGAAGTAAAAACTCACCTTCATCCTCTCTCCTAAGGAGAGGGGAGAAGTTATGAACGTGTGTAGGAAGAAGTAAAACCTCACCTTCATCCTCTCTCCTAAGGAGAGGGGAGAATAGGAATCGGTTGTTCAATATAATCCTCTTAGTTACTCCCCTCCTTGGGAGGGGACGGGGGGGGTTAATCAACTATCAATGTAATATAGTCTCTGTAGGCACTCCCCTCCTTGGGAGGGGACGGGGGAGGTTAATATAATTCTTATGACTTTACAGGAAATTTTAAATCACAGAAGGGCCGTTCGCCACTACGACCCGGCACAACCGCTCGACAGTGAGCGCGTGTGCCAATGTATAGAAATGGCGACATTGGCACCCACTAGTTCTAATATGCAATTGTGGGAAGCCTATCATGTGGCCGATAAGGGGGTGTTGCAGCAGTTGACGCATGCTTGTCTGGACCAGTTAACGGCTTCTACCGCCCAACAGATGGTGGTGTTTGTGACGCGTCAAGACCTCTATAAGGGGCATGCGAAGGCTAATTTCGAATTCTTGGTGGAAGATGTGAAGCGTAATAGTCCGGCAGAAAAGCACGAGAAACGTACGAAACGCTGGGAGATGTACTATGGTAAGTTGATGCCGTTCCAGTATGCTCGCTGTTTCGGTATGTTGGGATTGTTCCGTAAACTGTTGGCGCAAACCATCGGATTGTTCCGTCCTATGGTGCGCCAAGTGAGCGAACAAGATGTTAGGGTGGTTGTCCATAAGAGTTGTGCACTTGCCGTACAAACCTTCATGTTGGCTATGAGTGAGGCTGGTTACGACACTTGTCCGGTCGAAGGTTTTGATAGTGCCCTTGTCAAGAAAGCACTACACTTGCCTTGTGGTACCGAAATCAATATGGTTATCACCTGTGGTATGCGCCTACCCGATGGTGTATGGGGTGACCGTTTCCGCCTACCTTTCGATCAACAATATCATCGTATCTGATCAATAAAAATATCTAAAAAGGATAGTCTGTTTGATGTTTTAGTGTTACTTTTGTATCAAAATCAAATGGTATAGGAAGTAAAATGGAACATAAAGGCCGTGTGAGAGATTGGCAACAGGTTGTTGCAGATGTTCAAGAAGGTGCTCATGTGGAAATAGGATATTCTGATTCGGACATCATGTTGATTGATAATCTTCGTGCTCTGTCTGAGCCTGATCCCATACGAGTAAACATGAATGCGATAGCTTTTTGCAAACGAGGACGCATGCAAGGCCAATTGGATGGGGTGTCTGTTACGATTTGTATGGGCGAGGCAATTTTATGTGCTCCTAATGCCATGATAGAAAATGTCATGGTGAGTCCCGATTTTGAATGCGCTGTACTGTGTATCACGACCAATGGGCTGCGTAACATCCTTCATAATAATATGAATGTGTGGACGCAGGCTGTTTATGTGAATCGAATATCAAAGGTGAAGTTAACCGAACAAGACACTTTGTTCTACCAACAGTTTTATAGTTTGTTGGGGCTTTGTATTGATGCAGGTGCTCAATCAACGGCTTGGAAACCGTTCAAGGGCGAGTTGGTGCAGACTTTAATCAAGTGTGCGTTGCTGGGACTATGTTCTTTGCTTACCGATAGCATGAATAATGTGCCTGAAGACCATCAAGCCAGCGACGGAATTTTTACACGTTTTGTCTCTTTATTGCAGAATAGTGAGGTGAAGCATCGGCCTGTAGAGGAATATGCGCAAGAACTGTTTATCAGTCCAAAATACCTGACTGTTATTTGTAAAAAGCAATCGGGCAAGACAGCTAACGATTGGATACGTGAGTATACTTTGGCAGATATTAATTATTATCTGCGCTCTACCGACCTCTCGGCCAAAGAAATTGCCCATAAGACCGGTTTCCAAAACGTCTCATTCTTTGGAAAATATGTGAAAGAACATTGTGGAATGCCACCCATGAAATATCGGGAAACGCTGCGAAATACATAAGATAAGTGGCTCGATATATGTAGGAGAGGGGCTTGAAAAGAAAAAAATAAGAGCTTAGATGAAAAAACTTTCATAAAAAGTTGGCAGTGTACAAAAAGTATTCTATCTTTGCAATCGCTTTACGAAAGTAAGGGCGTTTAGCTCAGCTGGTTTAGAGCATCTGCCTTACAAGCAGAGGGTCGGCGGTTCGAATCCGTCAACGCCCACATAGAGATAGTCTCTGTAGCCGTTTAAGGTTGCAGGGATTTTTTTTATTTATGGCCTATGAGTAATTTTGTGAGATTTTATATAAAGCATTTACGTAAATATCTTGCGGTATTTGTTGGTTACATAGCGGGCTTGATATTCTTATTATTTGTATTAGGCTGCTGCTATCTGCTTCCGGAACAAGGAGATTCTTTGGCGGGTGTCTTGTATTATTACCTGTTATTGATACTCGGAATAACTGGTATTATTGTCGATTTGGCGGTTCATATCTTTTGTCGTACTTATGTAATTCGCTTCTTTGCATGCTTAGTTACTATGCTGACATGGTTGATAACTACATTCATATTCTCACTATCTTTGCCACCAGCTGCTACTTGTTATCAAGAAGATGCAGTGGGAGATTTGGTTTGCATTATTCCGGGGTGGACTGATTGGGGCGATTATACGTTATGCGTTGGGTATGTATTACTATATTTGATAGCTGCTTTATTTATTAGCTTTTTAGGTAGATTATGCTTTAAAACTAATGGATAACAGTGTTCTAGGTTGTCGTGCTTGTTGCTTTTATCGTGTATTCCGAGCTTGTTGTCCTCATCATGGCATATTTGATAGGGTGGTTGATGAATAGGAAGAAGAAAGAAAAATAAGGATATGAGACCCTGTTTGGGTTGATATTTGACTGTTTTTTGAAAAATATCATCGAAAAATTTGGTAGTATCAAAAAAGTCTTTTACCTTTGCAACCGCTTTACAGGAGTAAGGGCGTTTAGCTCAGTTGGTTTAGAGCATCTGCCTTACAAGCAGAGGGTCGGCGGTTCGAATCCGTCAACGCCCACACAATAGAGTCCTATAGTCGGAATGATTATAGGACTCTTTTCTTTTTAGATTATTTTATCAGTTTGCTTTTGTTGGTTTTCTGGCAAAACAGTACCTTTGTACCATAATATATATATTACCAAAATACGTATTAGTATGAGTCTTGATCAGTTGACGGCGATTTCTCCGGTAGACGGCCGTTATAGAGGGAAAACAGAACCACTTGCGAATTATTTTTCAGAGTATGCTTTGATACGCTATCGTGTCCGTGTAGAGATAGAGTATTTTATTTCACTTTGTGAGCTTCCTTTACCACAGTTGGCTTCTTTCGACCATGCGCTGTTTGAACGTCTACGCGACATTTATCGCCTGTTTGATGAGGCTTGTGCCCAGCGCGTGAAAGACATCGAGAAGGTGACGAACCACGATGTGAAAGCTGTGGAATACTTCATCAAGGAAGAGTTTGACAAGATTGGTGGACTGGATGAATACAAGGAATTCGTGCATTTCGGGTTGACCTCGCAAGACATTAATAATACAAGTGTGCCACTATCTATCAAAGATGCTTTGACAGAGGTGTTCTATCCGCAGATAGAAGAACTCATTGCGCAATTGGAGACTTATGCAGAAGAGTGGAAAGATGTGCCGATGTTGGCCAAAACTCATGGTCAGCCTGCATCGCCCACACGACTTGGTAAAGAGATAGAGGTGTTTGCCTATCGACTCAAGGAGCAGTTGGAGATGGTGAAGACATGCAAGATTACAGCTAAATTTGGTGGGGCAACAGGTAATTATAATGCCCATCATGTGGCTTATCCTGCTTACGATTGGAAAGATTTTGGTAATCGTTTTGTGAAAGAAAAACTAGGTCTGGATCGTGAACAATTCACTACTCAGATTAGCAACTACGATTATATGGGTGCCCTCTTTGATGGTATTCGTCGTATCAATACAATCATCATCGACCTTGACCGCGATTTTTGGATGTATATCTCCATGGATTATTTCAAGCAGAAGATTAAAGCCGGTGAAGTTGGGTCGAGTGCAATGCCGCACAAGGTGAACCCCATTGACTTCGAGAACAGCGAAGGTAATCTCGGTATAGCGAATGCTTTGTTGCAATTCTTGGCTCAGAAACTGCCGGTAAGTCGCTTACAGCGTGATTTGACCGACTCTACTGTACTTCGCAATGTGGGTGTACCTGTAGGACATACAGTAATAGCTATCCAGAGTACATTGAAGGGATTGCGCAAGTTGATACTCCATGAGGAGAAACTAACTGAAGACTTGGATAATACATGGGCGGTGGTAGCCGAGGCTATTCAGACCATCCTTCGTCGCGAAGCATATCCACATCCTTACGAAGCATTGAAAGCTTTGACGCGTACAAATCAGAAGATGACGGAGCAAACGATTCATGAGTTCATTGCCAGATTGAATGTAAGCGATAGTGTGAAAGCCGAATTGATGGCCATTACACCGATGAATTATACCGGAATTTAACGATATATAGAGAGACGAATTATTTATTAATTATCATTATAGATTTTATTTCAACAACTTATTAACCGCCGTGAGGCTTAACAAAGAGAATTAAAATGGAGTTTGAAAACGAAAACAACAATCAGAATCTGTCGTCAGAACAGAGCGAGAATGGCCGTGAGGGCTATGCATCACAAGGAAGCTATTCAAGAGACTATCATTCAACAGGACGTTCACAACGCCCCCGTATCCATACACAACGTGCTTACAGCAGCGAGCGTGGTAGCATGAACGGAGGTAATTCAGAGGGTGGATTCCGCCCCGAAGGATTTGGCGTAGGTTTACAGAGCAATGCTCAAGGCGCCCCACAGCGTCCCTATCAACCTCGTCAACAGCAAGGTGGCTATCGTCCTCGTTACAATAATAATGGTGAAGGTGGTTACCAACCTCGTCAGCAGGGAGGCTATCGCCCTCGTTACAATAATAATGTTGAGGGAGGATATCAGCCTCGTCAGCAGCAAGGTGGTTATCGTCCTCGTTACAATAATAATGGTGAAGGTGGCTATCAACCGCGTCAACAGGGTGGTTATCAGCCCCGTTACAATAACAATGGTGAAGAAGGCGGATACCAGCCTCGTCAACAAGGTGGCTATAACAGCCGTGGTGTATACAACAATAACCGTGGTGGCTATGGTAATAATCGCGGTGGTTATGGCTATAACAACCGTGGTGGCTATGGAAACAACAATCGTGGCGGTTACAATAATCGCGGTGGTTATGGCAATCAAGGCGGCTATCGCCAACACACACCGGGCTATGATCCTAATGCAAAATACAGTTTGAAGAAGCGTATTGAGTATAAGGAGGAGCACATAGACCCGAACGAACCGATTCGTTTGAACAAGTTCTTGGCCAATGCAGGTGTTTGTAGCCGTCGCGAGGCTGATGAATTTATTCAGGCTGGAGTGGTAACGGTGAACGGAAACGTCGTTACCGAGTTGGGTACAAAGGTGCTTCGTACAGATGAAGTGAAGTTCCACGACCAGAATGTATCCTTGGAAAAGAAGGTATATGTATTGCTCAACAAACCTAAGGATTGCGTGACGACGAGCGATGATCCACAACAACGCAAGACCGTTATGGAACTTGTGAAGGATGCTTGTCCCGAACGTATCTATCCGGTAGGTCGTTTGGATCGTAACACTACAGGTGTATTGCTTCTTACCAATGATGGAGATTTGGCTAGTAAGTTGACTCATCCGAAGTTCTTAAAGAAGAAAGTATACCATGTTTATCTTGATAAGAACGTCACAGCACATGATATTCAGCAGATTGCCGATGGTATTGAGTTGGAAGACGGAGAGATACATGCAGACGCAATCGAGTATGCTGACGAGCGCGACAAGAGTCAGGTAGGTATTGAAATACACAGTGGAAAGAACCGTATTGTACGTCGTATCTTTGAAAGCTTGGGATATCGTGTCATCAAACTCGACCGTGTACAGTTTGCAGGATTGACTAAGAAGAACCTTCGCCGTGGCGATTGGCGTTTCTTAACAGAGAAAGAAGTAGAGATGCTCCGCATGGGTGCATTTGAATAAGTTGTATTTTAAAGATTCTATCATAACAATATGAAACGAACTAAAGTCATCGATGCCCTTCAAAGTACCGACTTTGGACGAAACATTATCGTGAAAGGATGGGTGCGTACCCATCGTAGTAGCAAAGCCGTAGACTTCATCGCGCTGAACGATGGTTCTACTATTAACAACATACAGGTGGTAGTAGACCCTACGACTGTGGATGCCGACATGCTCAAAAGTATCACTACCGGGGCTTGCCTTTGCGTAACAGGTACTTTGGTAGAGAGCCAAGGACAAGGTCAGACCGTAGAGATTCAGTGCCGTGAGATTGAAGTTTATGGTCTCTGCGCGAGCGATTATCCTATGCAAAAGAAAGGACAATCATTCGAATACATGCGTCAACATGCTCATCTACGTTTGCGTACGAATACCTTTGGAGCTGTGATGCGCATTCGCCATCATATGGCTATTGCCATTCATAAGTATTTCCACGACCATGGCTTCTACTATTTCAATACGCCGCTGATTACAGCTAGCGATGCAGAAGGAGCCGGACAAATGTTCCAAGTGACCACGAAGAACCTCTATCGTTTGGAGAAAGACGAGAATGGAAAGATTAAGTACGAGGATGATTTCTTCGGAAAGATGACCTCACTCACCGTGAGTGGACAGCTAGAAGGTGAATTAGGAGCCACAGCCCTAGGCCAGATTTATACCTTTGGTCCTACGTTCCGTGCAGAGAATAGTAATACTCCTCGCCACTTGGCAGAGTTCTGGATGATTGAACCGGAGGTTGCTTTCATTGATATGAACGACTTGATGGACTTGGAAGAGGATTTCATCAAGTATTGCGTGAAGTGGGCTTTGGACAATTGTAAGGACGATCTTGCTTTCCTCAACAAGATGATTGACAAGACGTTGTTGGAGCGTTTGCAGGGCATTTTGAAGGATAGCTTCGTGCGTTTGCCTTACACTGAGGGTGTGAAGATACTTGAAGAGGCTGTTAAGAACGGCAAGAAATTCGAGTTCCCTGTATCTTGGGGCATGGATTTGGCGAGCGAACACGAGCGTTATCTCGTAGAAGAATACTTCAAGAAGCCTGTCATCATGAGCGACTATCCAAAGGAAATCAAGGCTTTCTATATGAAGATTAACGAGGATGGAAAGACTGTTCAGGGCACCGACGTGCTGTTCCCACAGATTGGAGAAATCATTGGTGGCTCTGTTCGTGAGGAGAATTACGAGAAACTGATGGGCGAAATAGAAGAGCGTCATATCCCTATGAAGGATATGTGGTGGTATCTCGATACCCGTAAATACGGAACATGCCCTCATGGTGGTTTCGGTTTGGGTTTTGAACGTCTTATCCTTTTCGTTACAGGTATGCAGAATATTCGTGACGTAATACCTTTCCCACGTACACCGAAGTCGGCAGAATTCTAAGGAATATCATATAAAAAAGAGTGGCAATCAATTTTGATTGCCACTCTTTTTTTTGTTTATCTATGTAGATTACCATTTTTTTCTACTTCCGTATCCGGGTACGGCATATAGATCAGATTGTCACTCCAACTACCTGTTACCAACACACTCTCTTGTGCTGTGAATCCTGTTGCAACTTCAAGAGGCTTGTTTGCCTTTCTATACTCGAAGTTTTCTTTCAGTCGATTCATACGGAACTCATCGCTACGACGGGTTACCATGGCTACCCAATAGCCTGCAACTTCCCATCCATGTTCCATGTATGCAGCCTCGGCAAGCTCATTTGCCGACATCGCATCAATGCTTACGCCTCCAACCTTATCGGCTTCGACAGCGTTAACAGCACGTTGACGTACCTTTTTCAGGCACTCTTTGGCCTGTGTCAAGTCCGAACTGCCGCTACGAGCAGCTGATTCTGCGTACCATAACATGACTTCGGGATAGCGAATCAGTTTGTGACGAGTGTCGGTACACATTCCTAAGTAAGGAGGTTTGGTGTAGTCGTAAGGTGCACGTACCTCTTTCCCCTTCTCATCGGCATTGAGTGTAAAGACTGTAAACATAGGATGATACTCTGCTACAACAGGTTTTCCATCCTTCTTTTCCCACCAATCAACCAATTTACCGTCTTTCATACGAATCTTTGGACTGTAAACGGCTGCCTTTCTAGGGCCTTCAGGGAAGTTTTTCCAGAACTTAATTTCTCCCCATCCATCTCCCCATCCGTCGAGAGATTCAAATAAGTTACAGCTAGAGAACTCTGAATCGGTATTCCAGTTCTTCAACGGAGAGTTGTTAATACCCAATACGGTCTCGTTGTTATAGTTGTTACCATACGAATATACATTCTTCCATTCAGCGTCCATCTGTAGGTTATATTTTCCAGCCTTTACACCGTCTATCACTTCTTTGGCTTTGGTTGCAGCCTTAGCATAGTAATCTTTACCAAGATTTAATGGATAACCGGCCATCGACATATAGACAGCTGCCAGAGTAGATTTCGCTGCTTGCTGGGTGATATATACATCGACGTTGAACAAACGACGAGGTTCTTTATCGTATTTTGTGGGTAACACCTTCTCGCAGAATTCCAAATCTTCTACGATAAGCTTGTAGATACCGGCTTCATTGGTAAGAGGTGTAGTCCCTTTATCATTGGCATTGTGCAGATTGACAGGCAATGGTCCAAAGATTCTAACGAGATAATAGTAGGCATAAGCACGCCAAAATCTAGCTTGGCCTAGTGCCATATTGATTTCTTCTTTGGTTGTTGGCGTCTTCTCTACATTATCAACGATGAGGTTGGCAGCCTTAATCAAGTTGTAGTATCGTTTCCATGCATCTTTAATACCCTTGTTATTATTGCTTACCGAGAACTTGTCTATCTCTGCACAAGCCTGTTTGTTAGAGCCGGGGTTGGCTGTAATGTCGTCTCCCTGCCACTGTGGATAGAGCATATTGGTGAAGTTTTGCAAATGGTTCACTTGCTCATAGAGTGCAAAGAGTCCCATGTCGAGCTCGCTCTGTGTAGAGAAATAGCCCGCTTCTGTTAACTGACCTTTTGGATCTTCAGTAAGGTCGGTACATGATACTAGCAAACCTGCGGTGGCTGCTAACAATAATATATACTTTTTCATACGTAATTCTGATTAGAAGGTGAAACGAACGTCAAAGGTAAATGTCCTTGGGCAAGGATATGCACCCATATCCATACCATGGTCTACGTCAACACTGTTGGCCGAGAATGATATACCTGCGGGATCTATACCTTTGTATCCTGTGATGGTAAAGAGATTTTGAACACTGAAAGCTAAGCGTACATCGGCAAAGCGAGTCAACTGTTTTTTCAGGTTATAAGCTATGCTGATGTTTTCTAATCTTACATAGTCGGCATTCTCCAACCACTTGTTTGAGTTACCATAGTTCTTGTTTCCTGCTGCATTCAGTGCCGGCATGGTCTTGCCTATTTGTGAAATGTAGTCGGCATCGGTCACAAATTTAGAAGAACCTACCATTGAGTTCATGGCAAAGCGTACAAGATTAAGACGTTGTGCACCAAAAGCGCCATTGAAGAATGCATTCAATTCCCAGTCCTTATAAGTAATGGTATTGTTCCATCCGATAGTTACGTCAGGGTTAGCACATCCAAGTACCGTGCGGTCTTCGCCCTTTGGCTCGGCCGTGATGTTACCGTCTTTGTCGTAATAGCTATCCAATCCATCCTTAAGACCAGCCCAACGATAACCATAGAATGTACCGATGGCTTCTCCTTCTTTCACGATTGTAGCAGGATCTACTGTTCCTGGAGATGGTGTGCTACCGTAAATGATTGGGTTTTCGGCTGTAAGTTTCGTAACCTTATTCTTTAACCACGTTCCATTGATGGTAGATGTCCATTGCAAGTCGGCAGTCTGAATGAGTCGACCGGTTAAACTTACGTCAATACCTTTATTAGAAACTTCACCGGCATTAATCCAATAAGAAGTTCCACCAAGATAGTCGGTCAACTGGGTACGAAGCAATGCGTCGGTAGTCTTCTTTGAGAAGTAGTCGATAGAGAGCTCTACACGACCGTTACAGAAAGCCATGTCTACACCAAAGTCAAACTGTTTGGTCTTTTCCCATGTCAGTTCGGGTGTTGGAATGCCTGCTGCCCAATAGCCTGTGTAGATGTTTGGTGTGCCGAAATCGTAACCCGTGGCAGCCATATTACCCAATGTACTGTATGGGTCGATGCTTTGGTTACCAATCACACCGTAGCTAGCACGTAGCTTTAAGTTGCTAAGCCAGTCTACATTCTTCATGAAATCTTCGTTGGTTACGGTCCATGCTGCAGCCACAGATGGGAAGTATCCCCACTTCTTGTCTGAGAATCGAGAGCTACCATCGGCACGGAATGTAACTGTAGTCATATATCTATCGGCATAGTTGTACATCAAACGTCCGACACCAGACAATAGTGCCCATTTGCTATATCCGTTGCTTGCGCCACGGTTGACGGCATTATTCACATTCCACCAACCTACACTCTCTGTCTGTAGGTTCTTTCCATTGATACCCATCAGTCTGGTTGTGCTACGGCTAGCTTCGAATACACCGGTAGCTGTAAGCGAGTGCTTGCCCCAATTACCTAAATAGGTCAGGTTGTTGGTGGTCTGTAGCATCATGCGCTGCATGTCGTCGTTACCCATACCGTTGGAAGGCTGAACACGAGTAGATGCAAACGAGTAGCCTTTACCGTCATAATAATCGAATCCATTGGTTGTTGTGAATGTCAAACCCGGAAGAATGTTGAACTTCAAGTCGATGCGACCATTGATAATATCGCGACGACTTTGCGAAGCATTTCCTGCCAAGAGTCCGTAAGGGTTGCTTTGAATAGAGTTGTATGGGTCCTTGTGGAAGTTGCCCATATTGTCGTACATTGGCATAGTAGGAGAGTAGTTGTATCCTATCCACAATACGTTATTGCTTTCGTTCATACCAAAGTTACCCGCACCTGTACCCTTGCTATGAGCATATTGCAGGTCGGCTGTCACGTCAAGCCATTTGTAAATGCTTGAGTGTATATTCATCTTAGCCTGATAACGCTCGTAAGCTGTGTGGTTCACTACACCCTTGTTGTTCAGATAGTTGCCACTAATATAATATTGTGTGTCGGCATTTCCCTTTGTCAATACGACCTTGTAGTTCTGGGTAATGCCTGTACGCAATATCTCGTCCATCCAGTCGATACCTTTATCAGAACCGTCTAGATAGCTTTGCAATTCTGCTTTGTTGGCCACTTTACCACCATCGAGCAATGCTTGGGCATAAGTTCTGGCATCCATTACCTTAGGCATGTGTGTAGCACTAGACACTCCTAGGCTGGCATCAAACGTTACGCTCTGCATACCGGGCTTACCACTCTTGGTCTGGATCAATACTACACCATTCGCACCACGGCTACCATAGATTGCAGTAGACGATGCGTCCTTTAATACCTGAATGCTCTGAATGTCTTCAGAGTTGATACCTTCCAGTCCACTTTCGCGTACAATGCCATCTACTACATACAATGGGTCGTTGCTACGGCTGATAGAACCGGAACCACGTACACGAATTTTTACGTTACCACCGGGTACACCGCTTTGTACTACGTTCACACCAGCCATACGACCTTGGAATGCTTGGCTCACGTCGGTAATGGGCTGGTCTTTGAATGCCTTGTCGTTCATCACCGAAACTGAACCGGCTAGGTCGGCTTTACGTACCGTACCATAACCCACAACTACCACTTCGTCGAGCAGTTTCTGGTCTTCACGCATTGTTACATTCATCTTTCCATTGGCTGCGGCAGCTATCGTAGTTGTCTGATAGCCTACGTATGATATTTCTAATTCGCTACCGGGAGCAGTCTCTATCACAAAGTTGCCGTCAATGTCGGTTACAGCTGCCGACTTTCCGTCTTTAGACTTGACGGTAGCACCGATGATGGGCGTGCCTGTTCCATCGACTACTACGCCTGTGATACGCTTTTTGGCTTGGTCGTTTAGTTGAGCTTGTCTGCCGGCAGTTCTACTTTCGTTCTTAGTGGTGAGCACAATATTCTTGTTCATCACCTTGTAGCTGACAGCAGTGTTGGCGAAAAGTGTAGCCAATACAGATTCCAAACTTTGGTCTTTTGCCGATATGGAAACGTTTCTGTTGGTGTTTACCTGTGAATTGTCATAGAAGAAAGTCAGTCCGGACTGTTTTTCTATTTGTTTCATCACTGTGATGATGGGGGCATTTTTGCCTGAGACAGTGATGAGATGGTTTTTACCAAAGGTCTGCATAGGAAGCAACAACCCTGCAAGGCAGAGAAGTCTCACTTGTTTAGCAATGTTTCTTCTGCCTATGAATAGCATTTTTTTGTTCATAGTAATAATGGTTTGAG
>NZ_JRPT01000048.1:0-6283 GCF_000762865.1 Prevotella sp. S7 MS 2
AAGCGCACTTCCCGTCTTATCCAAGACATTGACGACGAGCTGGAGATGACCACGAAAGACCTTATCGGGACTCTGAATGTTTCAGAGTCCACCCTTTACCGTTGGCGCAAGAAGCAGTTAGTGAGGTATCGCTACACCGAGGGTGGTGATGTGCGTTATTTTTTCAAGTCTATCGTGATTGCCACGAAATGCAACCGCCTCCGTGTTTCCGGTATGAGGAATGACGAGGTTCTTGGTCGGCTCAACCGTTTCAAGGACAATCTTATCATGAGTTCATGTCTTAACCCTAAAAATAGACAACTATGATAGAAAAAGAACAGATTCTTTTGCTTACCCAAGGAGGTTTGAATGTATTTTCCCATTTCCTTGGTTTTGAGGTGAATCTTCACCGAAACTTCCGTAGCCCCTTCTATGACGATAAACGGGCTTCCTGTCATATCTACTATGATAGGAAAACTTCTTCTTATAAATTCTATGATCATGGCGATACCACCTATTCAGGGGATTGCTTCTGGTTTGTGGCAAAGTTGCGTAGTTTGAATCTGAAAACGAGTTTTCCCGAGGTCTTGGAAATCATCGTACAAGAACTTGGATTGTATTCTTTATGTGATGCCGAAAAGCATAACAAGCATATCACACCGTCATATAAAAATCCTATAGCCTCCAGTCCTACGGTCGAAAAGACCAAGCGGACGGAAGAACGACCATATAGTTTCGAGATACAGCCATTTGACGATGGACTGCTGAACTATTGGGCGCATTATGGTATCCATGAAGATACACTCCGGCTTTTTCGTGTACGGAGTCTTAAACGCTATGAAAGTGTATCTGCTGAAGGCAAGAAGTTTGAACTTTATAGCTCACCTACGGAACCTATGTTTGCCTATATCGGAAACGGCTATGTAAAGATATACCGACCTCACAGTCCAAAAATCCGCTTTCTTTATGGTGGACGGATGCCTGCCACCTATTGCTTCGGAATGGAGCAGATTCCTGCCAAAGGAGATATGCTTTTCATTACAGGTGGAGAAAAGGATGTACTCTCATTGTATGCACACGGCTTCAATGCGATTTGCTTCAACAGTGAAACGGCACAGATACCGACAAGTATCATTGAGAGCCTTCAGCTTCGTTTTAGGCATATAATACTCTTATATGATGCGGATGAAACAGGTGTACGGGAGGCACATAAACAGTGTGAACATTTAGTAGAATACAAGGTCTTGAACCTTTCACTTCCGCTAAGTGGTACGAAGTCTGAAAAAGACATTTCTGATTTCTTTGCCTTAGGCAACGGGGCAAAGGAACTGAAAGAGCTGCTTGCCAAGATGTTCTCAGATCTATATAGCCAAACCATGATGATGTTACGTTCCTGTGAGATTGATTATGAGAATCCACCGGACATTTCCAAATCAGTAGTAGCAGTAAACGGTGTGCCACTCGGCACACAGGATAACCTGTTCTGCATTACCGGAGGTGAGGGGACAGGCAAGAGTAACTATGTGGGTGCCATCCTTGCTGGAGCGTTGGGAGAAAAACGATTGCCGATAGAAAATACCTTGGGATTGGAGATTACCGCCAATCCCAAAGGCTTGGCAGTCCTGCACTATGACACGGAACAGTCCGAGGCACAACTGCACAAGAACTTGGGTAAGACACTGCGTAGGGCTTCTTTGACGGCAGTACCTGAGTTTTGCCATTCCCTGTACCTTGCCTCTCTGTCCCGCAAGGACAGGCTGAAACTTATCCGTGAGAGTATGGATTTGTTTCATCACAGGCATGGAGGTATCCATCTTGTGGTAATTGACGGAATAGCCGACTTGATACGTTCTGCCAACGATGAAACGGAAAGTATTGCCATTGTGGACGAGCTTTATCGCTTGGCAGGGATTTATAATACCTGTATCATCTGCGTGCTACACTTCGTACCGAATGGAATCAAACTCCGTGGGCATATCGGCTCAGAACTTCAACGCAAGGCGGCAGGCATTCTCTCCATAGAGAAAGATGATAATCCTGAATACTCGGTGGTGAAAGCTCTGAAAGTCCGTGACGGAAGCCCGTTGGACGTACCGATGATGCTTTTCGGATGGGATAAGGCTGAGGACATGCACGTCTATCGTGGTGAGAAGTCCAAAGAGGACAAGGAAAAGCGCAAGACCGATGAACTCGTTGGCGTTATAAGAGAAGCCTTCCGAAATTCTTTCAAGCTCACCTATCAGGAACTTTGTGATGTTCTGATGCGAGAAATGGAAATTAAGGATAGAACCGCAAAGAAGTACATCGCCTACATGAAAGAACAGCATATCTTGGCACAGGATATCAATGGCAACTATCAAAAAGGAGAATTATGCCGTACATAAACTATAATGCAGAAGACACTTGGCAAAAACGCCTGTTCGATAAGCTCATGAATGTCGAGGACAAACTCGACCGTCTGCTTGTCCTGCAAGAACAATCCGTCGATACGACTGTCCACCCACCATTGAAACCCGAATATTTGGATATCATAGATGTGTCCAAGATACTCAGAGTGGAACAAAAGACCATCTACAACTGGGTGTGGGCAGGGAAAATTCCTTATCTCAAAGCCAATGGACGTTTGTTGTTTTTACGTAAGGAGATAGACGAAATGGTACGGAAGCGAGAAGGTTGGTAGAAGTCAGTTTTATACAAGTATGTTGGAAATGTTCATGTTTTATTTCATCCTCTTTTTCCTCACTATGGTTGAAATATTATCCTACAAGTCAACTATTAGTTTACTTTCAGGAAAATAATTCAACCAATCAACTGTAATTAGTAAAGTCTTTTGTACCTTTGCGGTTGGTTTTAATTACAGCAAGTAAACTATGAGTGTACTAAAAGGAAAAAAAATAAACCAAATGCTTCAATCTGGGCAAAAGAACGGATTGCTGTTTGCGACATGGCTCGTAGAGCATGGCTATTCCAGGCAGTTGTTGAGCAGATATCGTTCTTCCGGTTGGTTATCCTCTCTATGTAAGGGAGTCATGTACCGCACAGGCGACACGCTGTCCGCTTTTGGTGCTTTGCAGTCCTTTAACGAACAAGTAGGAAAGAGTTTTCGTGTTGCAGCGCATTCTGCTTTGGAGCTTTGGGGCTTCAACCATTATGTTCCTATGGGCAAACCCCTGTTAATGGTATCAACGGCAAGTGATAAAATGCCACAATGGATGAAGCATGACATTTTCGACCGTGAATTTAAGTTTTTCAAGACAGAGGTGTTTATCAATGCACAGATAACAACTTTAACATACTTGGACTGGAGGCTGCTTATATCCTCCCCTGAGCAGGCCTTTATGGAATGTCTGCTGTTAACACCACGCCAATATAACTATATGGATTTATTTTATATAATGGAACAGTTGACCACTCTGCGTCCGAATGTTGTCCAATCGTTATTGGAAACCACAAAACATTACAAAATGAAGAGGCTGTTTCTATATATGGCAGAGAAAGCGGGGCATTATTGGTATGAAGATTTAGACCTTACAAAAATAGATTTGGGGACACATAAACTCCAACTCGTCAAATCTGGTATATATATCAGCAAATATAAGATGATTGTACCAAAAGAATTAAACGATTATGAATGATCAACAATATAAAAAACAGGTGGCATTGTTACTACGCATTATGCCTTTGGTTTACAAGATAACGGACTTTGCTGTTCATGGAGGTACGGCTATTAACCTGTTCCACCAGAATATGCCGCGTTACTCGGTTGATATTGACCTCACCTATATTCCGATAGAGCCACGCACAGCGAGTTTGGAAAAGATAAATCAACATCTTGGAGAACTGAAAACTAGTATAGAACGTGCCATTCCCGGAATACATGTGGTACATAAATCCGAAGTATGGAAATTGCAGTGCACGCATGATGGTGCTACGGTGAAAATAGAGGTAAATGGTACAAAACGGGGCATACTTGGAGAGGTTGAAATTATGGAACTCTGTCCGAAAGCAAAGAAAGAGTTCCAAGCCAGCTGTAAGGCACGTATAGTTCCTTATTCTCAACTTTATGGGGGGAAGATTGCGGCCGCCCTCAGCCGCCAGCATCCACGTGACATGTTTGACTGCAAATACATGAAAGACCAAACGCTTGAAAGTGTAAAAGGCGGACTCATCTTATGCTTATTGGGAAGCGACAAGCCTATCGTGGAATCCTTGTCTCCTAATAACATAAACCAAGAGGAGGCACTTGAAAACCAATTCAAAGGAATGTCAGATATTCCATTTACCTATACAGACTATGAGCAGGCTCGTGAATCCATTATTAAAAAGGTAAATGACTGCCTTGCAAATACAGACAAGGAATTCCTCGTTTCCTTTGAGGATGGAACACCACTGTGGAATAAATGTTGTGCAGGTGATTTAAGCCTATATCCATCTGTACAATGGAAATTACTGAATATAGGTAAACTCAAGAAGCAGACTCCCGATAAGCACAAAGAGGGAGTAGATAAGCTAAAAGGTTATTTGCTGATATAGTGATAAAAGTCAGACATTCTATACGGATGTCTGACTTTTAGCCCCTCGGCATATGTTTAGTGCCTCCATTTGGGTCTGAAACTCTGCAAACGGCTATTCTCTTCTTTATCTTGGACAGGATTATTCTCATTTTTCATCTCGACAGAATAATTATTGTTGGGTAAATTCTCTTCTTGCTCCTTTTCTTCCGTTTCATCTTTTTCCTCATCAAGTGGAGCAAGTGTAAGTGCAATCTTTCTGTCCAGCTCCGCAGCTTCACTTTTAAGTGAGCGAAGCTCGTCCTCTTTCTTCCAAGAACTGTTAGCAATATTTGTATAAACTTCTTTATTTGCAACAACCTTTGCCATTTCCTTCTCATGCGACTCTATCACCTTTGGAATACGCTCCAAGGCATTAACGAAGTTCTGACATGCGAGTTTCGGGTCTGTTGCCAACTTTCCATTATTGTAAGTGTAGTAGATAGACTCCTGCCCTTTCACAAAGAAGCGGTTCACCGAGCAGTCGAACAAGTCCTTGGAAGTGCTCTCCGTCTTGACCATGATGGAAAAGCCGTAAACCTCGCCAATCTTGTTGTACTCGCTCTTGGTACGAGCCTTTTCCTCTATCTCGTGCAGACGAGCGGCGATGACCTTTATGTCGGTGCTGTCCTCTATACCTTTGATTGTCAGTTTATTGACGGGCAGTCCCTCCGTATCACGTTCCACACGCTGCTCAAAGCAAGCCAAGTCAGCCTGCGCTTCCTTGATTTTATCCGAATGGAAGGACACGGAACTCTCAATCTCCGCCAGCTTGCCCGTTGCGGCATCACGCTCACGGAGGAAATTCTTGCGCTCGGATTCCAAGGTGGTAATCTTCTTGTCAAGCCTCGCTTTTTCCAAAAGGTCGGTGTTGCCTGAAAGTACTGCTACATATTCTGAGAAATTCATACCACTGTCCTCGTCCATCGAACCCTCATCAATGGTACGGCTACCCAAGGTGTTTGTTTTTAGCTGGTTGATAAAGAGCTGTTTGTTGTGCAACAGATTGAACTTATAGCTATCCAAGGAACGCTCTACGGCATAGATAATCACATCAACTTTGTTGTCCGCAAACTCCTTGGCGATAAGATTTCCTTTTCGGATGGCACGCCCATTGCGTTGCTCAAGGTCTGACGGTCGCCAAGGCGTGTCCAAATGATGGATAGCCACAGCCCGTTGCTGGGCATTGACTCCAGTTCCCAACATAGAGGTAGAACCGAAGATAATGCGAATGTCGCCACGGTTCATGGCATCGACCATTGCTTTCTTTGCTTTCTCGTTCTTGCACTCCTGAATAAAACGTATCTCGTATGCCGGGATATGGTAGTCCTCTACCAATTTTCTCTTGATTTCCGAATAGATATTGAAGTCTCCGCCGGGCTTGTAAGTCCCCAAATCAGAGAAAACAAACTGCGTCCCTTTCTGTGCATCGTACTTTTGGTAATAGTCATTGAGCATCTTGGCACAATGGCTTGCCTTGTTGTCGATATGGTCTGAGTACCCATTTTCATCAATCATGCGTAAATCTAAGCTCATCTTCCTCGCGTAGTCAGTTGCAATGAGCATCTTTGCCTTTTCCTCACTCTCACTCAGTGGTGCACGTCCCAAGAGTGTGGCATTGCCCGTCTTGGCGAACTCCATCAGTTTGCCGATAAATTCTTCCTGCTCTGGCGTGGGCGGTATGTTGTGCAGTATCTCGTTTTTCTCGGGACGGTCGATACCGATGTCCTTTGCCGTGCGAAAATCGCAAATCT
>NZ_JRPT01000049.1:0-16432 GCF_000762865.1 Prevotella sp. S7 MS 2
TGTTTCTTTTCCTCTCTTTATTCTGCAATGCCTCAAAGACCACTTATCTAACGTTGCAAAGGTAGTCTTTATTTTCGATGAAAACAAGAGAAATCCACACTTTTATCAGTCCGTTTCATTTTTCCGCACTTGAATTGCCGTTTTATGCCCAAAGCCCATCTCATCGTGAATTTGCTGTTAAGAACTTCCTTTTTATTGTCTTCATCATCCTTTTGCGTGTTAAAAATAAAATTTTTCTGTGCAATTCCTTGCAAATTAAAGAAGAATAACCTATATTTGCGCTTAGGAAAAAACAACTTAAACGTTCATGCTTATGAAGACAACGTTGATTTTACCAATTTCAGCCCCCTTGACATAAAGAACGCCACTTTCGGCAGTCAAGGGAGATATGCAGGACTCAACGAAAAGGCTTTGCATTAATCAATTTTCGCACACACGATACAATCCATCCCACTTTTATTTTACGGATTTTCTCTCTTTACCGTTTTTATTGCGGGTATCTTATCAGACTGAAAAAGAACATAGACAGTATTAACTTATGGGACGACATTTACACGAAACAGCATTTCTAATAGTTACAGCCTTATTCAGTCCCGTGCAGTCCCGTGCGCAGTCACCCGGTCAGGTCAGCGGTGCCGAGGCATGGCTGAAGACCGTCCCCCTGACGACGGACCTGCAGGGGTACTATCATTGGCGCGACTTCTCGGGCGACTCCGTTAGAACCAACCTCTACGATGCCAAGGGCGCAGCCTACGGTGGTGAGTTCACGCAGCGGCACACATGGATACGGACTTTCAACTTCAACCCCGCCCTGAACTTCTCCGAGGGGAATCAGCCGAAGGAGAGTCTACTGAAATACTCCAACCTCGCGCAGATGACCGTCATCGGGGTGTTTGCCCCGACGACCACCGCCTATAACAAGGACGAGGTGCTATATGCCGTCAGCGGACGCAAGGGTGCGGGAAGCCTCGTGAGCAGGGACAAGGCGGTCGGGCAGCAGGGCATAGAACCGCTCAACTACGGAAGCACGGCCGGCGAGGACCTTCTTTATTCGGGGAGCGAGAGGCAGACCGCAGAGGAATTCAAGTCCACGAGTCCCCGCATCGTCTCATACATCAGGGCATACGCCCCCGTGCATTCCGTGTGGGGAGAAGGCAGACGTGCGACCATCACCACGGGAACATACAGGGACGGAGACGTCAATTTCACGACAGCCTTTGACAAGTCCCTGTTCGGGGGCGGTGCGCTCAATGGCTACACGCCCGAGCTTATCGCATACGGCAGGACGCTCACGCCGCTGGAGCGCAGGCAGGTGGAGACCTATCTCGCCATCAGATACGGCATCACGCTCAGCGGCTCGTACTACACGGGTACGGGCGACCTCTCATGGGACAGGGACGAAAGCTCCGTCTACCACCACAGGGTGACGGGCATCGGGCGTGACGACGCGGGCGACCTCTTCCAGCCTCTCTCCACGACGAGCTACGAGGAAGCACCAAGATACTCTACTGAAAAGACATACGACAGCTTCAGAGACGCAGACCCATACGGCCTGCCGACGAGCCAACGCCTTCTCGTCATGGGGCGTGAGGACAGCTCGCCCATACCCGACGGTGGCTATATGATATGGGGCGACGACAACGGCTCCACGACCACCGCCGAGACGGAAGGAAAAACACCGTGGCACGTCATGAACCGCAGGTGGCTCGTCAGGACGAACATCGACTCCACCGAGTACAGGAAGGACATCTGGACGCAGAACGGCATCACCGTCACCTCCGACGGTTTTATGGATGCAGTGTCGCAGAATGAGCCCAAGGAGGGCGCATACATCGTCAGCTCCCCGCTCGACACGGGAAACGGCACGATGGAATACACCAACCCGAGGCTCCATCCCGCCTACAATGTAGGATTCACCGAGGCATCGGGCACGAAGTGCGCCTACGGCTTCAACGTCAGCGCACGGGGTGAGATCCGAATCGTAGAGGACGGAACAATACAGAATCGTGTCTTAACAGGCAATACGGGCGGAAAGAGTTTCATCGTACGCAGGAAAGGAAACAGCGTAACCTTACTCATCGACGGCAGGGGCAGCAAGGACCTGCAGATAACCATACCCGTTGAAAACACGGCAAAGGCAGCCTGCATGATTTTCGAGACGGCAGGCGGCGAGACAGCATTAAATATCCCCAAGCTGCGCAGGAATGGCTTTGGAGACAGCGGCAACATGGTCGAGCTCGGATACGGAGTCCTCGCCAAGGATAACAAGTTCGCAGGTGCGGACTACCGCAACGTCTTCATGCTCATAGACAGAGGTGCGGGCGACAAGAGCGACATATGGGAAAACACCATCATCAGATGCTCGCGCAAGGACGCGAGCCGTGAAAAACTCGTCTTCGACAACATCTTCATGGACACCGACGGCAGTGGATCTGACACGTTCACCTTCGCCTGCTTCGACGGCATACTGGCACGGCTAACACCGCACGATGCGAGCTGCACGGGCGGAAAGCCGCGAAAGGACGGCAGCCTTGACATCAGCATGGTGGTCGGCCTGCCGAGTTTTTCATACAGCCTGCTGGCGGACTCCGTGGAGAATATGGAGAAAGGTGCCGTAGCTTCACGGGGAAACTTCACCACGAAGACATACACGGTGAAGAACCTGCTCCCGGGAAACTACAGTCTGCTCATTAAGCAGAACGCGGGCATCGACATCACGGCGGAGAGCATGGGAGGCGTCGAGTATGCCCATGCGGTCGGTCGCCGAAAGCAGGGAGAGGTCACATGGACTATTCCCTCGCTCACCTCCGACTACAGGGCGGGACTCTGCACCACGCTCGGACTGGGAAAGAACATCCTCCACGGCTTCGACGTGAAGAATGCCACGGCACAAGTCGTGGTCGAGGGCAAGCCCGTGGGTGCTGCCGTCACCCTGAATGGAGGTGACGCACTCGGCATCATCTTCACCCCCGACACGGTAAGCTATACGGTAAACGGCATCGTCGTCCACCGTGCGGCCAAGAAAGCTGGTCTCGGCTGGCTCTTCGGCATGGGCTTCAACAAGGGACTCTCGACCATCGACGGGCTGAGCATCGACGGCGGAGACTTCGCCCTGACGAGCGTTTCGAGGGGCGTGGCCTACGAGACGAAGAAGGCGGTCGAGGACAGCATGGCGGTAATTATCGGCAACGAGTGCAGCCCGAGCGTGCCCAAGGCACAGGCAAGGTCGGCAGAAAACGCCTCCTCCATCGAGAGGCAAGCCCATTCTGCCCTCACTGTGACAAGGAAGGACGGGACTGGTATGGCGTTCAGTGCCGAGCTGAGACTCGCCAAGGAGACCGATGCCGAACTGCTCGTCTATGACACATCAGGAAGACTGCTGAGCCGGACGGACATGACGGGAGGCACCATCAAGCGTGCCGACTTCACCGTACCGCAGACGGGCGTGTACGTCGTCAAAGCACTCACCTTAGAAGAGGAATTCACAAGGAAGATAATGGCAAACTACTAAACTCCAACGGCTATGAAGACAAAGCATTACCTCATATCGGCGGCATTACTGACAGCCATCACCGCAGCCATCGCTGCGACGCATATATACAAGGGACAGGACAGTGTACGTGAAAACAACGGCACGAGTATATCACAATCCGTGGCAGCACAGACCGAGACGTCCACGAAGAACGTCCATAATGCAGAAAAAGCTACGCAGGGAATATCACGGACGGCAAGGAAGGAGGATAAGTCAAAGACGACAGCAGCAGCAACTTCTTCCGTTATGGAGACCATCTACACGGCAGATCATGCCTCGGGCATCATAGGACAGCCCGACGGACGGGTTTCGGACAACCCCGAGGACAACATCTTCGAGATAACAGTCGAGAAAGTCTCTCCAAATATGCGCGCATGGCTGGTCTATGACCTCAAGGGCGTAAGCTCTGGTCAGGGCATCAGCAGGAGCATCAACGACCGCATGGCTGTCGGCGGCTACCTCACGGCACTTTCCAAGGAATGGAAGACCGTCAGGGAGGAAATAAGTCCCGAGTGGCTGAAGGACGGCAGGAACACCGTCCTCTTCACCATTCCGACGGATGCTTCCTACGCCTATTCGGTCAGGAACGTACATATCGAAACCGTAGCGGATGCTAAGACAAAGACTAATACCAATAAGCAGGAAGAAATAATCCTTTCCTCCGTCCCCGTAACCTATGACGGTCAGACCTATCTCCACGGCTTCGTGCGTGGGAAGGCAAGCCGTGTCTCAGTGAACGGCACAACCCTCACCGTCCATGACGGAGAATTCGAGGGCATCGTGCCATCGACGGGCAGACAGCTCAAGCTCACGGCAGTCATTGATGGCAGGAACATCAGTAGGACAATAACACCCATACAGGGAGGCAGGGCGGACTATGCCCGTGCCTTCGTGTCCGTCGGTGGGAAGGCAGAGAAGCGGTTCCTTGCGCACAGGGCGGACAGCATCGCCATCGACGGCAACGTCCTTTCCGTGAAGGCTGCGGACATCGCAAGGGATGGCAGATACTCCGTCACGGCACTCCGCGAGACGGACATTCCAGCCCTTGACTACGGCATGACCAACGTCACCGTCAAGGGAGACGGCTACCGCTTCCTTCCCCACGGCAACCACTTCGAGGGCAAGGGTGCGACGGTGAAGATAAAATACGACCGCACGCGAATCCCGAGCGGTTTTACAGAAGACGATATCAATACCTATTACTTCGACAAGAACACCAAGCACTGGGTGGCACTGGAAAGAGTTAGGGTGGATAAGAAGGAGACCTGCGTCGTGTCACGCACCACGCACTTCACCGATATGATCAACGGTGTCATCAAGGCACCGGAGTCACCCCAGACCGACGGATTTACCCCGACGATGATGAACGACATCAAGGCGGCAGACCCGACGGCGAAGATCAACCTCATCACCCCTCCGACGGCGAACAACCGAGGTTCTGCCAATCTTCAGTATGGCTTTGAAATGCCTCCCGCACGCAATGGTATGGCTCCTTCTTTGGGCATACAGTACAGTAGTGAAGGAGGTAGTGGATGGCTTGGAGAGGGTTGGAATCTCTCTGTTCCTTCTATTACGTTGGATACTCGCTGGGGTGTTCCAAGATACGATACAAGTAAAGAAACCGAGACTTATTTGATGTCGGGTTCTATGCTTTCCACGATGGGTGACGATGGCAAAATGGGTGTTGCCCACCGTGGTGAGAAGATGAACCGAAAAGCGGACAGACAGTTCTACACTCGGCAGGGAGGAGACTTCAGCCGTATTATCCGAAAGGGTAATTCTCCTGCCGACTACTCATGGGAGGTAACTGACAAGCAAGGCGTCAAGTACACCTATGGAGGTGAAGGAGCAGTCCTCAAAGGCACAATAACAGACCTTAGTGGCAACACACGCGAGGTTATCTCTGAGTGGAAACTAAAACGTGTGGAGGAGACTCATGGCGACTACATCGAGTACGTCTATGAGACCGCAGACGAGCCTGTCAGAGGGGGGCTCATGGCAAAAGCCATCTATCTCAAGGAAATACATGCAGGTAACAGCGGACAGCAGCCCCATACCGTGGTAGCATTCGAGGGCGGTAAGGAAAAACACCTCAAGACCAACAACGCCCGCTACGGCTACCTCACCTCGTCCAACCGACTGCTGGAAAAGGTAAAGGTGAACTTCCAAGGCTCGGAGCTGAGAAGCTATTCCTTCGCCTACAGGGAGGGTGCGTTCAACAAAGATATGCTTACGGGTGTAAAGCAACTCGACGACAAAGGTGCAGAAGTGTCGTATCAGAAATTTGACTATTATGATGATGTACAGGCTGCTAAGGGGTATGTGCCTTTTAAGGAAAAACAGGAAACATGGAATACGCACAACGACCATTTAGGTGCAGGCTTCTTGAATCCATTACAATTTGTCAGCAAAGCTTTTTCTGACAAACCCAGTGCCCTTGGTGGAACAACGAGTTTCTCCCTTAGTGGATCATTTTATGCCGGTATCGGTCCGATGGATGGAGATAAATGGAAAGGAAATACCATAGGCGCATCTTACGGGTATTCTTTGGATAAGAGCAATGGAGTCTCTACATTGGTGGATATTAATGGTGATGGGCTTCCTGATAAGGTCTTTAGAAAAGGTGGCGCACTTTATTATCGTCCCCAAATACCGACTTCGCAAAATAGTGAAGTACTATATGGAGAAGATGTGCGTATTGTAGGAGTCTCTGGTTTCTCCAAGATAACAAGTTCAACCCATAATGGAGGGGCAAAAGCCACTGTTGGTTATCAGTTATTCACGGCAGAAGTAGGTGTTGATTTCTCTTCGACCAAAACCAAGACAACGGAATACCTCTCCGACATCAACGGCGATGGTCTGGTAGACCTTGTATCGGGCGGAAAGGTTTATTTCAATCATATAGAGTTCGATAAATCCGGCAATGCCATTCCAACTTTCACCCTGAGCAGTGCCGATACGCCGAGTCCGATTATCTACAGCGGCAAGATAGACGCCTCTGTCATCCAGATAGACCCTGCCGAGCAGGCAGAACTGATTAAATCCTCTCCGATGGAGGACATGGTGCGTGTCTGGCAGGCTCCCAAGAATGGAACCGTCAGCATCTCCGGTACAGTCAGCCTGATTACCCCGATGGGGGATTATGATGCGGATGAGTATGCCCATGCAGACGGTGTGCGCGTGGCCATTCAGAAAGGCAGTGCGGAACTCTGGAACAAGAAAATTGCCAAGGGCGACGCCACAGCCTATAATGCAACGGCACAGGATATCGCCGTCAAGAAAGGAGATAGAATCTACTTCCGCGTGCAGAGCGGTACCGAGGAAACAAGCAACGGCGCTTTCGACAACGTGAAATGGGCACCCGTCATCACCTATGCGGGAACGGAAGAGAAACTTCCCGACGGTCTCTCCACCACGGTGTACAAATCGGAGGAGGGAGCCATCTATGATGCCCACACTGTGGCCAACATTGCAGAAAGCATCTCATTGGGGCTTTCCGGAAAGTTTACCAAACCCGTAACGACTGATGATGTAACACTCAAGGTCTACGCATCCAATAACGAGACGGACAGTTTGGGAAATAAGAATCCCAAGTACCGGAAAAAGGAAATATACACCCGGACCTTTGCGTGGAATGAAGCGTTTGACGGAGAACTCCAACAGACAATCCCCAATCCTGACAGTTATACCAATTTGAAGTTTGAGGTCAGCTCCACTTCCAACGTGGACTGGTCGAAAGTCAGATGGACACCGCAGGTGGAAGTGACCGCCAAGGATGGCAGCAAGCAGCAAACGGCAGGGGCTGCCCATTATGTTCTCTTTGCCGATATGGTCAATGAGGGAAAGCCCGTTGTACTGGGCTCCAATACGGCATCATTGTCTGTAACCCCAAGCATTACCGTCGTTCCCCCGACGGCAAGCGGAACGGTGACGATGACCGTCAAGACGGCTGACAAGTTGCTCGGCAAGAAGACCTATACGCTCAATGGCGGTTCTCTTTCAGGAGACCCGCTGACAATCACAGGTGTCAGTGCAGGCAAGATATGGATAGACTACTCCTATTCAGGAAACATATCGGGACAGGCAGTAACCTCGATGGCTACGGTAAGCGGTACAGGCACAGCACAGGCGGGCTTCTATGCCCAAAGTGACAATACCGGTATGGGTATGCTGTATCGTGGCTGGGGCGGTTTTGCCTATAATGCCTCCGAAGGCAGGTATGGCAAGCCTATTGACGAATCACTGCTGAAACTTCCCGACAGCAAGGATGCCAAACTGGATCCGAGAACCATGGCGTTTACACCTATTGGCACAGACCAAATGACCTTTGCACGCTGGATAGGTCAGAATGAATTCATTTATCTGACGGCAGATACGATGGGGACTGCTCGATTGGGTGAGCAGCAAGTCATATTGACAAATCCTTTAGAAGGTAGTACAGAAACAGCGGCACTTACAGGAGATTGTTTGCAAGGAACAGGAGCCACTGCTGTGACACTGGTATCAACCAGCAAAAGTACAGTCAAGCAAGGAGGTAGTATGGGAATTACCTACAATGAAGCAGGAGGAACGTCAACAACAGATGTAACCATGACGGATATGAATGGCGACGGTTATCCAGACATCATCGCAGGAGGTACCATTCAATATACCAACACTCAAGGAGGTCTCAGCGGAGAGAAATATAGTGGCATGGGTAAAACCACAGGGAAACATAGTTCCAAAGCATGGGGAGCAGGCGGAAAACCTGTCGCTTCCGGTGTAGCACTCTTGGATATGATGACACCCTACAAAGGCGGTTCTACTGGTACGCAAATGAATACTGGGCTCAAAAAAGCTCTCAATAACCTGCGTACATCTTTCCTTGCCAAAATATCCATATCTGGTAACATTCCTGAGAATACAGAAGACGCTGTAGAAACATTCATGGATATCAATGGAGATGGACTCCCCGATAAAATTCTGACAGATAGGAGAGTTCGATTAAACCTTGGTTATTCGTTTGCTGATCCTATAGCATGGGACATAGATCGCATACAGGGCGGAAAGACAAACTCTTACAACATGAGTATAGGCGCCGGTGATACGATTTTTACAAAAAAACATATTACAGAAGATAAGAAAAGTATAGTAAAAGCTTCGGGGAGCGTTAGTGGAGGAGTCGGTTTGGTAACCTCTCGAGGTGTAGAAGAATATGATTTGATTGATATCAACTCCGATGGCTTGCCCGACAAGGTCTGGATGACAGACGACAAGGTCTTTGTCGCCTTGAACAAAGGAGACGGATTTACTGATGGCATTCTTTGGAAAGGAACCTCGTTGTTGAGTGAAAACATATCTACAGCAGAATCGGTTAATGGTGCATTTACCTATACAATTTTCACCCCCATGCCTACGCCGGTTGTCAAGATTTGTCTGAATCCCGGCACAAGCACGGGACACTCCATCAACCGCACGACCTACTCCCTGCAGGACGTTGACGGCGACGGGTATTTGGACATCGTTGAGTCCGATAAAGAAAGCGAACTAAAGGTTACTCGCTCCGCCATCGGCAGGACGAACATGCTTAGGAGCGTGACCAACTCGCTCGGCGGCACCTTTACGCTCGACTACGAACATACCACGCCAACTTACGGACTTCCCGGCGGTAAGTGGGTGATGTCTTCGGTCACAGTCGATGACGGTATCCATGATGACGGTCCGCTGATGAAGACCGTCTTCGCCTACTCCGATGGACAGAAGGATCGCCACGAACGTGAGTTCCTCGGTTTTGGAAAGGTCGTAACCAAGAATATCGACACCGAACAGGGAGAAACCGCAGTCTATCGTCAGGCTGTGCAGCTCTACGATGTGTCCACCTACTATGCACAGGGCAATGAGCTTGGAGCGTCTGTAGAGGATGCCAAAGGCAACAAGTACACCGAGACACGCAATGAATATGACGGCTATTATATCACTGCCAGCGGTGACAGATATACTTTCAACAAACAGAAGAAACTCTGTAGCGACCGTGCTTCCGCTTTCGTGCCGCTACGCTATACCGCCAATAAGCAGTATGAGGGACAGGCAACCGGCATCACCACCTCTGAGGCTTGGAATGAGTATTACCTCACTGGCTATCACGGAGAACTGAAGTCCTACAAGTTCAGTGATAAGGGTAAGTTGGGTGCTGACGGTTCGGGTAAGTTCGACTACCAAACCGCAATACAATATGCTCACAATGATAACAAACATATCTTCGGGCTACCTACCAACGTAACCGTAACGGGCGGTGATGGTAAGATTTATCATCAAGTTTCTGCGACTTACGATTTGAACTATGCCGACCATATTACGCAGATTAAACAACAACTCGGAAGCAGCGAAGCTGTCTCTGACTATACTTATGATACTTACGGCAACATCATCAAGACCACGCTTCCTGCTAACAGCAAGGGACAGCGCATGTGGTACACCTACCGCTATGAGCCGGTGATGAATATGTATGTGGAGCGTGTAGACGATGCATTTGGCTACCGTAGCGAGGCTGCCAACTTCGACTACCGCTATGGTATGGCACTCCGCCGTATGGATCTCAACCACTTCTATTATGAAACGGATATAGATAACCTCGGACGTGTGAAAGCTGTGCGTGGTCCTAATGAGTTGGCAACAGGTGTGCCTTACATCATTGCCTTTGACTATCAGCCTAAGGCTACTTTCGGCACCAATGGCATCACTGCACCTGCGTACGCAGTGACCAAGCATTACGACATACAGCACCCAAGTAACGATTTGGAGACCGTCACCTTCGTGGACGGCTTCGGGCGTCCCGTTCAGGTGAAGAAAGACGGTGTGGTAACGACAGCTGCCAAGGGTAGTGCTCCGAAAGACGAGATCGTGATGATTGTCAGCGGACGCAACGTCTATGACGCTTTCGGTCGTGTGGCTAAGGCTTACTACCCTGTAACCGAAGCTGTGGGAAACAAGACAACTTTCAACAAGGCTTTTGACAACGTGTCGCCAACCGTAACGGTTTATGACGTGCTTGACCGTGCCATGAAAGTAACACTTCCGGACAATGCTGAGACCAAGACGGAATACTCTACGGACGCAGGTAGCAATGCACTCGTAACGACTGTAACTGATGCGTTGGGTAATCGTCAGGCAACCTATACCGATGGTAGTGGCAAGACCGTGAAGACCGAGCAACTCAGCGGACCCGATGGTATCATTACCACCTCCTTCGAATATGATGGCATTGACCGATTGGTCAAGGTAACAGACACCGAGGGCAACGTAACGACATCCGTCTATGATATGGGCGACCGTCGCACTGAGGTAAACCACCCTGCAAGCGGTATCACCACCTTTACCTACGATGCTTTGGGCAATGTGCTCACCAAGCAGACAGCCAATCTCAAAAAGGAGGGCAAGACCATCAATTACGAGTACGACTACGGTCGTCTGACGGCTATCAACTATCCCGACCATCCGGAAAATAACGTGAAGTACCATTACGGTGGTATCAACTCTTCTCACAACCGTATCGGCAGACTGATGCTCCGTGAGGACGGCAGTGGCGCTATCGAGTATTACTACGGTAAGATGGGTGAGGTCTTGAAGACGGTACGCACGCTGATTGTGCCCAATCAGGCAGTGGCAACCTACGTAACACAGTGGAAGTACGACAGCCATAACCGCTTGCTGGAAATGATTTACCCCGATGAGGAAAAGGTCACCTACGGCTATAACCTCGGTGGACAGGTAGACCACGTGCGTGGTTACAAGTCCTATGGCTACGATTATGTGAACAAGATAGGTTATGATAAGTTTGAGCAGCGCACCTACCTGAAGTATTGCAATGGAGCGGAAACCTTCTACAGCTATGACCCGCAACGACGCAGGTTGCAGAACCTCGTAGTGAATGCTAAGGTAGGTACTATCATGGACAATGCCTACAGCTACGACGCAGTGAGCAACGTGCTCGGTATTAAGAACAATGCTCCACTCCCACAGAGTGGTAAGGCAGGCGGACAGATGAGCCATAGTTATACTTATGACCCACTGTATCGTTTGGCAAGCGCAGCGGGAACTTATAAGGGAACAGACAATAAATCCGCTTCTTATACCTTATCTATGGGCTACGACAATATGCATCGTATCACGAGTAAGAAGCAACACCTCTCACAGACAGGTGTGCAGTTCGACGGCACGCTCAACACAGGCTATGACCTCACCTATACTTATCAAAAGGCAGAGGGTAAGAAGTTCCAGCTTGACAATGTTCGTGATATCAACTACCGAACGGAGGAGACTCCGACGGACAGCACCAATATCAACAACGGACACAAATACACTTACGACCTCAACGGAAACCTCGTCTATATCAACACCTCTCGTGTGAAGAAAGACGGCAAGGAGGATGAAAAGGCAAGTGAGCAGAAGTACCGTTGGGACGAGGAGAACAGACTCTTGGCAGCTGATGAAAACGGCTTTGTGAGCAACTATTGGTATGATGCCGATGGTGAGCGCACGGTGAAGAGCAGTGGCGAGAATGAAGCCATCTATGTGAACTCCGAGTTCTCGGGTGGCAACACCGGTACGGCACGCTTCTCGCTCTATGTCAGCCCATACCTCGTGGCAGGGCAAGGTGGCAAATATACGAAGCACATTTATGTAGGTAGCCAGAGAATTGTCAGCAAGCTTGGCGACCTCGCTTCTTATGGCGCAGACCCAAGACGAATTCCATACGCAGGCAATGAGGCTGATGGTCTTACCATTAACTACAAGGATAAATACAATCAGCAACTGCAATCCATTAAGGATAACTACAAGGCGTTTGACCAACCTTATAACGGTAAGGACAATGACGACTACGTAAACGGTCAGGGCTTCTGTTGTAATGATGGTACGCCGGAGGCGGCACAGGCTCGTGCGATGGCACGCACAAGGGCTGCAAATGGCAACTTCAAGCCCAACGACGAGTACGAGAAGATGCAGTTCTACTACCATCCAGACCACTTGGGTAGCAGTAGTTACATCACCAATCTTGATGGCGAAGTATCGCAGCACATCGAATACGTTCCATTTGGCGAAGTATTCCTTGAAGAACGCAACAATACGTGGAATACCCCTTACCTCTTCAATGCTAAAGAATTTGACGAGGAGACAGGTATGTACTACTATGGGGCACGGTACTATGAGCCGAGATTGAGTCTGTGGGTGAGTGTGGATCCAAAACAAGAGGCGTATCCAAATTATCACTCTTATTGTTATGTGTTCAATAATCCTGTCAATGCTATTGATCCCGATGGTAATGAACCAATAAAACCACAAGCTGGTACCGCGAAAGGATTCGTAGAGGAAATAAGCAATACTGGAGCGAGATCAGGTCGCAAACATGGTCAACAAGCCCATAACGCAATGGTTGGATTTGGAAAAATAGAATTTCATTTTCCTCGTCCTTTACCAGCAAATACTGGTAGAATAAATACCTATAGAAATAAGTATATTTATACAACAAAGGGAGGATGGTTAGATATGGCACATTTTCTTTATTATGCAGGGAAAGCCTATTCTTATAAATTAGAGAAGAATAAGGCAAAAGAGTTTATAGAAAAACATCCTATATTATTCGCTTTCATGAGTGTAGAAGATCAAAGAAATATGATGAAAAAGTCAATGCAAAGCCCTGTAGGTGAAGCAATGCAAGATGGTTATCTCCAAGAGCAGACTGATAGAGTTTTCGCCCGACATTCAGCTTATAGCTACGAAGACTTACCAAGTGATAAATTGGGTGCAGAATTTGGAGCAAATTACTTTGATCCGAAAAGCAAGCTCTCTTTGGGAGAGCAGTTGAATAATTATTTACAAGGATTAGGCGCTACAGTACCCGAAAAAGCGCCAAACTATAAAGATTTACCTCAGGAAGAACCTCAAAAAACTCCTTCACGCACCAACAAGACAACAATTCCTGTTTATACACATAATAATCCATAAAATGAAAAAGAAAATTTTCACTATAATAATCGCACTCTTATTTTTCCTCTTATTTTTCCTCTTATTTTTCCTTTTTAAAGATAAGAGGGAAAATGAATTGACTAACAAAGGTAATCAGATTATCGAGAAAATAGAAAGATTTAGGCAAGAACATCATAAGATTCCTAAAACTCTAAGAGAAATTGGTTTTACTAATGGCGAGGGAGCAAATACATTATTTTATGATGTCGTAAACGATACGGCCTTTACACTATCATTTACCATGTCTATGGATTACAATAAAACGTATTATTCGGATGTCAAACAATGGGAATATGGATATCGCGAATTGAAATTAAAATAAGAATACTTATTAGTTGAATTGGTAATGTTCCAAATTTGGAGTCAAAGAATTAATCATCTAATTATCAATGTATTTTAACTTTAGGCATAAAGGCAGGGATAGATTCTCTGCCTTTTGCTATTTTTGTAACCCAAAACAAAGTATTGCTGTCCAGTGAAAATAAACTGAAAGTTCTGTATCTCTTTACCCATCGGTATTGCAGCCGTTTTGCTTATGCAGGAGCTTGCTTTTCAGTTTCAAACTGTAAGCATAATAAAATGTGCTTATTTTGACAAGGAAAGCCGTATAATAACCAGATAAATTAATGAAATCATAAGTTTGAGTCTATTTAACCTAACACAGATAACTCCAAAATGTTTTATCGGACACCAATAAAAAAACGACCTTACAAAAACGCTTCGGCACTTTACGTTCCAGATTGGGAGTTGAGTTTCAATGTCCGTATTGCCACTCAAACAATATTGTCAAAAGTGGTAAAAGTAGTACAGGTAAACAACGCTACCAATGCAAACATTGCCAGAACCGTTTTATTACCGTCTACAACATACAAAGCCTATCTTCCTAACATTGATAACTGACCAAAGAGGGATTGGGCAATCACAGCACGATACTAACGTTGGGTATTATGATTTATCAGCATTGATTCTTGTTTACTCTCAAGGGATTTTGTCAGCAGCACTGCTTGCTGTTGCAGTTTAATAAGAATTTGGGAATAGGTTTCGAGTTTGCTGAGTAGTTGTTGCGCAGTGGCGACAGAATGATAAGTATTGAGGGCTTTCACGGCTTCGTTGTATAGCACGCCTATCTTATTCGTCATGACGACGATTTCTGATAGTTTCTCCAAGTAAGGTTCTTTGGCAGGGTCTTGGGTGATGACCTTAAAGGCTTCACCTAAAAGTCTTGCTCGGACAAAATCACTTTTCGTTTTTGCTCCCGACTTATGGTAAAGTCTGATAAGCTTCTGCTGGTCTTCGGAATTAGGTATTCTGATGTGCCATCTATCCCATCGTGGGCAGGTGGCACATCTGCCGTCAGGCTTCTTTTGTTTCTGCTTTTTCATTGTTTTCTAATCACGACTTTGGAGTGATTTAATCCCCCTTCGGGGCAAGGGTCTTTGTGGTACAAATGGCAATTTGTGGTACAAAGACACACCTTGCTGATGTAGAAAATGGGATTATAAGCCCCTGCTGTGTTACTGCATTCATTGAATACAGTAACTCGGCGTAGGCTTGCATTCGAGGAATGCAGTAATTCAGAGTTTCCTCCATCTTTCCACATCTTCCTTGTATTGGTCGAGGTGTTCCCGCAGTACCTGTTCGACATATCCCGAAACGCTCGCTCCATGCTCACCGATTCTCCGCACCACGAAGTCTAACTTTCGTTGGGTTTCCTCTGATACATACACGGCTTTGCGGTGGCTGTTGCGAAAGGGCTGGAGATATTTCCCCTGAAACTCGGATAATTGCTTTCTGTCCTTTGTTTTTCCCATTCTTTGATGAAATTCTTCGGTAGAAGTAGCCCTTTCTGTTGGCGACAACGCTGTTTCTTGATAGGACGGTTGAGAAAAATCCTTGTTACTCTCCTTGTCATTTTGTTCCTCAACTTTATCAACAGGCTCAAACCTTCTCTTTTCCTCTTCATAATCGAAGGGCTGGTCAAAATCGGGTAACTCTTCGGGCTTGCGGAGCTTAACGCCATAATTTCCCATATCTCTAATGGCTTGTTCCAAGCGTTGTTTCCTTTTTTCATCTATTCTTGCCATAATTTCTTGGGTATCGGGTTATAGTGTTTTTCAAGCATGGCTTGTATGTCGCTCTGCTTGTAGAGTATCTTCCCTCCGATTTTGTAGAAAGGAAGCGTTCCTGAGTTTCTGTACTCTTGGAGCGTGCGTGTGCTGAGCCGTAATTGGCTGCAAACCTCCTCACCCGAAAGGTAAACCTCACCATTCAGCATCGGACGGGCGGTAGAGCAATACCGCTCCAACTTCTTCAAAGTGCCTTCCATCAGTTGTGAAAACAACTGCATCTGAGGGTCTTCCCGCGTAATGATTTCATTCTCTGCCATAATTCATTCATTCTTTGATTTCAATCCTTGACTGCATTCAGCATTTCACAGATGTCGGTCTGTTTGTAATAACACTTATGTCCAATCATGGAGAAAGGGATTTTGCCCGTATCTCGGTATGATTGTAGGGTACGCTTGCTGATGCCTAAACGCTTGCACACGGCTTCGTTGTCGAGCCATTGCTCGGTCTTGGGAGGATTACCGATGAGTTTTTCCACACGATGGATAAAGTCTGCAAATTCGGAGCGATGTCGCTCCCACGCTTTGCGGTCGATGATAATGAGTTTCATTGCCTTAATTTTGTTTTGATTACTTTATTGTTACTCAGCAAACAAACTGTTATGCAGTCCATTGCCGTACTTCTCGGGTGCAAAAGTAACCCCTCGGAAGCACCACTGCAAGAAATGAGGATAAGCAGGGAAATAGAGAGAAAGCAATAGAAAAACAAAGGAAATCCGTCTGTGTTATTGCGGTAATGAGATGAGGTGCCGGCTCGTTCCTTTTATTATCTT
>NZ_JRPT01000050.1:0-13841 GCF_000762865.1 Prevotella sp. S7 MS 2
AAATTGTACAAACAATAGATTGTCCGTATTATCGTCAGTCCTATCTGTTGTTAGTTGTTACGCCTTGCGTCCAAAGAGCCTGAGTATGCCGTATTCTTGTCGTGCCTATACTCTCTACGGCAGCCCAGCCCTGCAAGGTTGGGAGAGATGAATACGACCGCATGGATATAGAAAATGGCAATACCACCTTGAAACAGAGAAATCCTGCGGTGGAGATTCTTCTCTCCATCCGCAGGACTCGACCTTGTCAGGGCAGACAGGCTGCCGTTGTACCTTTGCACGATAAGAAACGGCATCAGGAACTTTGCGTGCGCCGCCTTTGCCTACAACGCCTTCAGGCTTGCTTCCTCCGTCAGTCTGACCGTTGGCAGATTGTTGCTCTCGATGAGCAGCACTATCGTGCCTGTCAGTTCGGTGTAAAGACGGCCGTATTGCTCGTCAGAAGCCAATGTGTCCGTCAAACCGAACTTGTCGAATGTGGCTTGAACAGCCTTGTTCGACAACAGTATAGGTACGAGTTTCTCTGGGAGCGGTGCAGGAAGTTCCCTTTCAAACTCGTTTTCCAACACGGATATAAGCGTATCGTACTTGGAAAAGTGCAAGCCTTGATACAATGCCTCGCTTGCCATGCTCTCCGCTTCAATGTGTGTAAAGCCTTGTGCTACAGCATCGCAGTAAACTGTGAGAGCCATATCTGCCCGTGCAGTGATAAACTCCGTATCTTGCAACTTTTCGGGGTGATGCTCACTCATGTAACTTCTTAACTTCAATCGGAAGTAGGAAAGTTCCTTTTTGTTCTTCTGTTTCATTGTTTTTCTTGTTAAAAAGTTGGACTTCTTTTTTTTGAATCATTCATTACGGCTGTTACATCCCAATTATGGGACTTGACTTTTTCGGTGTTCTTGACGGACACAGCCGTAAGGCTTTACGCAGTACCCTTGTATGCTCACTACCCATCAGGGGTTGCATTTCCTTGGCAATCTTGCTCTTGGTCACCCGTGCATAAATCTCGGTCGTGGAGATGAAGCGATGCCCCAGCATCTTGCTCACCGTCTCTATCGGAAGTCCGTTCTCCAGACAGATGGTCGTGGCAAAGGTGTGCCGTGCGATGTGCGAGGTCGCTTGAGTATGCGGTGGCAGTCCTGCCTTAATACATATCTCCTGAATAGTTCTATTGAAATTACTGTTGCTGGGAAACTCTCGAAAGAAAAGCCCCTCCCTTCGTCCGTGGCTCACAATGGCGAGTATTTTCTCGGCAACGGGCAGCAACGGGACAATACTTCTGTTCTGTGTCTTTGTTCGACAGAGCGATATGTACCTACGCCCATCCCCGAATGTATAAACATCGTCCATTCGGAGTTTCTTTAAGTCTGAGAATGCCAGCCCCGTGAAACATCCCAAGAGGAAAATAAGTCTGCAATGGTTATCTGTCGAGCGGTGCGGACGGTAAGCCAAGAGTTTTTGCAGGTCGTCCGCCGTAAGTGCATTGCGCTCGTAGGTAGGCGTTTCTATGTCTATGAGTTCAAAAGGGTCTTCACGAACGTATCGCTCCTGCAATGCCTTGCGAATGACCTGATGCAAGTGGCGTAGGCGGTTGCCGACACTGCTTTCCTTGTTTCCCAAGTCCCGAAGCATAAAAAGGCGATAGTCCTCAAGCAAAGTCTTGTCCACCTCTGTGGGCATACAGTCTGCCCTGTCCCTTACTTGCAGGAAATGAACAAAACTCTTGTAGCTGTCCTTAAAAGCCCTGACAGTTGCCTTGCTTAATGTTCTGCCCTGCAATTCCTCCTTGTATTCACAAACGGATTGATATAGCTCCGTAAGTGTTGGCATGGGGCGACTTTGCTGCATATAACGCTCCTTGAGGTATTCCGCCGTGATATAGTTTTCTTCCCTTAATGTACGTTCATAGAGTGAATGCAAGCACTCTTCTATTGAGTTCAGTTGCAGATTGATGCCGCTTGAATTACCTGTTGTCGCCTTGATGCACCCTTTTCGGGCAAGCCACTCGTCGGGGGAAGTTTGCAACTGCGTGGAAAACGATGAGGACGTTCCATTACAGGTGATACGGCAACGGATTACGCATAGTCCGTCTTCATTGGTCTTGCTTCTATCTATGTAGAATAGTATGGCAAATGTACTTTTCATTGTTCTGCGGTTTTAGTTGGTCAGTTGATAATGTGCGAGTTGTGGAAGTATTTTCTCTATGTCCAGAAAGACACGCTCGGGAGATGTCTCCGCATACACTTGCGTGGTTTTGATTTGACTGTGTCCGAGCATTTTGGAAACGCTCTCAATGGACACGCCCTCCGACAGTGTCATCTGAGATGCGAAGGTATGCCGTGCCATGTGATAGGTCAGCGTTTTCTGAATACCGCAAAGCCGTGCTATCTTTTTGAGGTGTATGTTTACCGTGTCGCATCCGGGTATGGGCAGCAGATACCCCTTGGGCGGTTCGTGTCGGAAAGCCCTCGTGTGAATGCCCCGATAACGCTCGATAATGGCAGTGGCTTCGGGAAGTAGGGGGATGTGGCACACGTTGCCCGTCTTTATTCTCGGCTTGCGTATCCAAGTCATTCCCGCTTCGTGAAAGACGTGCTGCTCCGTCAAGTGATACACGTCGGTATAGGAAAGCCCCGTCAGGCAGGAGAAAAGGAACATATCCCTCGACACTTTTTCATAGCCTTGCAATTTATCTTCTCCCAAGGCTGCGATAAGACCTACCTCCTCCCTTGTGATGTAACGTGGAGTACCCACTTCCCAACGAATGGAATGGTTGATGAAGGGATAGGTGTCAATGATGTGCCGTTTATGCAGGTCTTTGAGCAAGGAAGCCAGCATGGAGAGATAGCCAGCCGAAGTGTTGAGCTTGAATCCCTTTTCTTTGGCGAAGTAGTCCTCCAAGTCTTTGATAAAGGCGATGTCGGCTTTCTGCACGGGAATATCCTCCACACGGTAGCGATACCTGACGAAGTTTGCCAGATGCTTGTGAAAGAGCAACAGGCATTTTAGTCTGCGTTCGCTGCGGTCTATGCCCACACGCTCACGGAAGCGGTCGATATACTCGTCTGTATGATGCAGCAGTCCTTGTGACTCACTGTTCAGTCCGAATACAAGCTCCCGTACTCGCTCTGCCGTGATGGGAGCATCGGATTTACCCGAAAGAGACTCATAAACCTTGTGTATGCTCACCTGAAGGCGGTCAAGTTCCTTGTTTACCGATACGGCTTCGGCACTCTTGCCCAGCAGTCGGTTTTTGCGACTGTCCCACAAACGAGGAGTACACGAGCATTTGCAACTGAACTGTACCATAGAGCGTCCTGCGCTGATGCGTCCCATGATGGGACTTTTTCCGTTTTTGTCCTGCGTACCTCTCTTGAGGTAGAAAAGCAGCTTGAATTTTTCTTTTTCCATTGTTTTTTACTTGCAAAATTACACTTCTTTGAGGAACTTTGAACGATGCAAAACATTGATAATGAAAGAGAAAACTCCGTTTTAGTTACCACTTTCAGCCGTCCTTTTCCTTTCATCGTTTTTCGAACGATTTGGTAACTGAACTCCCTCCTTTTCGCTCCCTTTTCTGCCTGTTTCCTATGATGCAACCCTAAGAAGAAACAAGCAATATCCGCTGTATTTCAGTCAGATATGAGTTTTATGCCATTTTCTGCTTTCTACTCCCATACTTCCGCATAGAACGAGGCAAGTTCGGGTACCTTGATGAAGGTTCTGAAACGTTCCTTCTGAATAATCTCATTGGTGATGGAAAACTCATAGTCGGTGGACTTCTTGGCAAAGACCGCAGCCCATGCGTCAAAACTGTTGATTCCCTGCTTTTCCAAGGCTTGCGGACGCAAGTATTTGAACAAAAGATAAAGTTCGGTCAAACTGTTGGAAATGGTTGTTCCCGAAAGGAAAGTTGCTCCCAAGTCCTTGCCCGACCGCTCCTGTATAGTGCGAATGGCAAAGAGCATATTCAGCGCACGCTGTGAGCCGTCAGGATTGCCCAAGCCCGACACTCTGTCGTGGCGGGTGTTAAACATCAAGTTCTTGAATTGATGGCTTTCATCTACAAAAAGGTGATCAATACCCATCATCTTGAAATCCACGGCATCGTCCTTGCGCTCAGCAATGCTGTCTTGAATGCCCTGCAACTTGGCTTCCAAGGTCTGCTTACGTTTTTCTAAGCCTTTGAGCATGGCACGGGATATGTCCGCTCCCTGCATACGGAGCACTTCAAGGTTTTCTTCTACCGAGTCTTTCTCTTTTTGTAAGATAGCCTCCTGTATCTCCAAAGCCTGCGGTATCATACCAAACTGCTCGTGCGTGAGGATAATACAGTCCCAATCATTATTCTTGATGTCGTTGAAGATGCGCTGGCGATTTTGCTTACTGAAGTCGTTCTTTCCCGGATAGAGTATCTTGGCATTGGGATACGCCTTGCGAAAAGTATCAGCAATATCGAATACATTTGCCTTCAGTCCGATAATCATCGGTTTATTAGCCAACCCCAACCGCTTCATCTCGTAGGCTGCCGTACACATGATAAGCGTCTTGCCCGCTCCAACCTCATGGTCGCAGATACCACCGCCGTTGGTCTTGAGCATCCATACGGCATCCTTCTGGCTCTTGTAAAGGTCATCAATGCCCAACCGTTTCAAGTCAAGGTCGGGAAAAGTCTGATGCGTGCCGTCAAAGTTTGGTCGCACAAAGCAATTGAAAAGGCGGTTGTAACGGTCGGATAACTGCTCCTTGAACGTGTCAGGTGTCCGTCCGAGCCAATCTACAAAGCCCTGTCTGATTTCCTCAATCTTGGCGTTCGCCATCTGTATGGCGTGTCCGTCCCGTACTTTAATGGTCTTGGTTTCTCCTGTGATCTTATCCGTCACCTCCTTACTCTTGTTGATGTCGGGAATGGTATTGTGAAGTGCGTGCTTCAGCAGGTTGATGCCGTCATAACGGCGAAATTCTCCCTGCACGGCATACTTGTGCCAGATATTGGCATTCTTTCGGTCACAGACAAGGGAATACTCGTCCATATTGGAATGGTAGGATACGCTAATATCCGTCCCGAAGAACTCCGAAGCAAACTTGCCATATACTTTGGCAGGTATCCATCGTTCACCGAGATTGAAGTCCAAATCGGCAAAGGGAATGGGCGTTGGTGTGGCGGCACGCAGGGCAGTCAGACTCTGTTTCGCTTCCTCATTCTCTGGATGATCCAAGAGCCACGACTCTATACGCTCCGCCTTTTCAATCACGTTGCCCGAAATGAACTTGTCGGCAACCTCATAGCTGTCTTCTTCGGGATTGTAGAAGATGCGTCCTTCCAAAGCGGAAAGCATATCACTTTCTTCCATATCGGGAAGCAGGGAACTCATATAATCAAGTTCCACCGTGCCGTATTTGTTGAGTGATGCGCCCAATGCCTCCATCGGGTCTGAAGCTATGGACAGTTCGGAGGTGGAAAAAGCCGTCGGATGGTCGAAGATGTCCGCCTTGATGTACCTGCCGTTCTCGGAGCGTTCCAAGAACAACATTTCCACTCCGGTGGCATCCATTTTGATGACATCGGTGTTTACTTTCTGGTTGAAGTACCCCCAACGACCTACATAGCCGTCATAAAGCCGATTGAGTTTCTCACGCTCTTCCTTGTCCTCTGCTTGGTTGTTCGCCTCATAATCATAGAGTCGGTGATAACTCTCCCTAATCTCTATGTATGCTTTCAGCCGTGAGAGCTGGGCAAAGGGCAGGTCCATCGGATTGAAGGTAGGATGTCGTTTCAAGTCAGACAGGAAGCCTACCTGCCCATTCTGTACGACTATCGAGCCGTCACGCAAATGTGAGTCGGGAGAAGAAAGGAAAGGACGCGGTGAAGCGTCAAACTCTTTCTTAACCTCTGCTATGGGCTGTGGCTTGCGAGGCTCGGTTTCCTCCATAAAGTCAAAGAGCGAGGGTTCTCTGATGGGAGCAGCTGCCGTTTTCTTGCTTCTGCGGGAACTGCTTGGCGTGCTTCTTGCTGGCTTGGACTGTCGGCTCGCAGAAAGCGGTTGGTTATCGCTGACCTTCTTTTGTTGAGTAGCCTCCTTGATTTCATTATTTACACGGGCTACATCTTGTGTCCAAAGACTATATTCCTCCGGGGTAAACAAGAACTGTTCCTTTGTCTCTGTCTCGATGGTGCTGTCCATAATGGGATGATGGTCTTCGTCAAAGAATACCGTCTGTCCGTTCATTTCACGTGGGGCTTCCACGTCCGTGCGAATTTCACGGCTTGCCTGCTCATATTGTCTTTGGAGAGTGATTACGGGAACGCCTTCTGGGGCTGGTTCGGTTTCAGTCTCTATTGTTGGAAGGACCTGTGCAGCTTGTGCTTCTTTTTTTGTCCCTGCTTCGTCTCTTGCTTCATCTCCCACTATCTTATTACCTTCTTCGACCTTCACTTGGGGCTGAGTGTCTTCCTGTACTGGTCTCAGGACTTCCTGACGACTTTCTTCCTTGCCTTGCTCTATGATGGGTTCTTTGGTGTATTGTCCCCTGACAATCTCTTCCAGTTCCGCAATCTCGTGCAATTTAGTGGGCTTGAAGTATAAGTCCCGCTCAATTCCCAAACCTCTGACCTTTACTTCTTCCATTTCTTTAAGGGACATATACCCAAGTTCCCAGCCGTAGCCCATCGTTACGGCACCAAAACCGATGCGTTCCTTGGGGTCGTATTCCAACATATAAACAGTGTAGGCTCCCATAGGGAAAAAGTAGCGAGCGTATGCCGTTCGGTCGCCGATGAGTTGTTTTTCCGTTGCGTAGAGTTTAGGGAGTTGCTTCTTGGTGCTGACGGGCATCAAATTGTAAGCATTTTCCTCTTCTTCCTCCTCTTTCTTTTCCTCCTTATCCTTGGATTCTTGTAACAGAGGTGTTTCTTCCGTTCTTATGCTTTCTTGCACTTTCTGCACCATCTTGTCCACGTGTACCTGCCATTCCTCCCCGGTCATGGGTATGCCTGTTTCGTAGAGTTTACGATCGAAACGCTGCTCCACTTCCAAAGAGAGCTGTGTACGCAGACTATCAGCCATATTCTCGATACCGCCGTCAAACGTATATTCCCAAGCGGGCTTGCCGTATGGATCTGTACCCATTTTTCTGTCTGTGGCAATCGTGCGGTGGGAAACATCCTTCCATTCGCCCTCGAAGAGGGAGTTGTGGTTGAACGCAATAGAAAAACCGTCGCCTTTGGGAACAGAGGCGGTTTGTACAAACAGCTGCTCGATGCCCTCACCAATTTCCTTGCCACTCTGCTTTTGCAGCACAATGAGGTCGCTGCCCACATCCGTACCTGAGTTCTCGGAGAACATACCCGACGGCAGGCGGATGGCAGAGATAAGCCGGCTGTTCTGCATGAGGTAACGGCGGATGGCTTCATTCTTGGGGCTGTCCAATACACCCTGCGAGGTAATAAATGTAAGAAGTCCGCCCTCTTTGATAGTGTCCAGCCCTTTCACAAAGAAATAATTGTGAATGGTTCTGGTGGATTCCCGTTTAAGGATATCCTCTCCCTTGCTATAACTACGGTCATAGATCATAAAGTCGCCAAAGGGGATGTTGCTGGTGATAAGGTCGTACTTGTCCTTCTCTTCCAATTCACCGATGGCTTCAAAGGGTTCTTGCCGAACAAAGATATTGTCCTTGCCGTAAGGATGCAGGGCTTGTGCGATGCGTGCCGTCAGTAGGTCTTTCTCCATGGCATCGACCATGCCTGCTTGTTTGGCAAAGGTTTCGGTAAAGGCTCCCATACCTGCTGAAGGATCCAAGCATCGTCTTACTTGCACATCGGTAGCACTAAGGGCATCGGCAATGGCGGAGACGATACGGGTGTCGGTATAGAAGGAGGTCAGTACGCTTGCCTTGATACTCTCCCAATAGCGTTTGGCGGTGTTAGCATCGATGGCATCACGGTATACCATCTGTTTGAGCCTTTGGGTAGGCGCGAACAGGTTTTGCTCCGATGCGCTCCAATAGCGGAGGTCATCGGGATTATCACATCGGTTCAAGACGCATTTCAGACCACCGAAACCTTGATAGCCTCTGAGCAGGACTTTTTCGGCTTCGGTGGCTTCACGGCGTTCTTTCTCTAATCGAAGGATTACACGGATGGCTTCCGTATTGCCCTCCAAGACTGCTTTCTTATTGTATGCCATAATTTTTCTATTTTAAGATGGAGAGGGAAAATTAGTCGGGAAATCATTTCTGACGTATAGTTTTTTTACTATCTCCCAACTAATTTATTTCCTCTCCGAGTCTGTGGTAACTATCTCCCTCGTGCTTTTCCTTTCTTTCCCTCAAACTCAAAGGAGGTGGTGTGGTCTTCGCCCAGAACAAGACGTGCGTAGAACTTCTTCCCAGCCTTGCTCGTCAATCCTTTGAGGATGGGCGTTCGCCCGGTGGTTATCAAATCACGGATATTGTCTTCGGAAAGGAACGTGCCGCAGATTTCACGGAAGATGTGGAAGTCGCAGCCCTCGTGCCTGCATTTGGCAATCTTGGCATAGAAACCCACACTTTCATTGCCACATTTGGGGCAGCGGTAGGTGGGATAGGACTTCTGCATCGGTGGAGTAAGGGCAAGGAGTTCCTCGCAAATTGTCTCCACATAGGAGGTGATGCCTTGTGCGAACTTCTCGGATGGCATCTGTCCTGCCTCAATGGCGGCAAGGGTCAGTTCCCACGAGCCTGTCATCTCAGCATTGGCTATTCGTTTGTTCTTGACAATCTCATAGACTGCCAAGCCTTTCTCTGTCGGGACTACCGTTTTCTTTTCTCTTCGGATATAGTCGCGTAGAATCAGCGTTTCGATGATGTTGGCTCGGGTGGCAGGTGTACCGATTCCGCATTCTGCCAGTGCCTTTTTGCTCTCTACATCACTAACTTCTTTACCAGCATTCTCCATAGCAGAAAGCAAAGTAGCTTCGGTATAAAGTGGCTTCGGTTTGGTCTTGTGTTCGGTAATCTCTGAGGAGAGCAGTGGTAATAGTTCGTTCTCTGTCAGGTTAGGCAGGACGGATACAGTTTGTTCCTCATTCTCCTTACCTTTTTCATCGTTCGTGCCGGTACCTTGCTGTACGGCTTTCCAGCCCAAAGAAATGCTTCGACATGCCTTCCAAATGAAGGTGTTTGTACCGTCGGTCAATTCCACTTGCATCCGCTCCTCCTCTGAATCGGGAGAGAAGGCTTCGATGAAACGATGGACTACCATTTGGTAGATGGTCGTTTCATCTGCCGATAGTCCCGATGGTGTTTCACCCGTGGGGATAATGGCGTGGTGATCAGTTACCTTGCCGTTGTCCACCGAGTGGCGGTTAAGTGGAGTCGGAAGTGTTTCGCCAATTTTGCGAAGTAGGACGGGTACTTCCTCGAAGACGTCTTCGCTGATGTATCGGCTGCCTGTGCGGGGATAGGTCGTGATTTTCTTCTCATAGAGGCTCTGCGCTATTGAGAGGGTCTTATCTGCTGAAAAGCCGTGCTTTTTGTTGGCTTCCTTTTGTAGAGTGGTAAGGTCGTACAAGAGGGGTGGCGACGTATGTCCCACCTTTCTTGCGACCGAAGTCACGGTAAACCGGCTCTGTTCGCGAAGCAAAGCGAGAGCGGACTGTGCATCGGCTTCATTGTCAAATGCACTTCCGCTCACGGCTTTCAGCGATACGCCCTCTTTCTCTACTGCTACGGAGAGTTTCCAATATGGAACGGAAGAAAAATCACGATTTTCTATGTACCGACGGCAGACCATAGCGAGTGTAGGGGTTTGTACTCGTCCCAAAGAGTAACCGCCTTTGCGTGCGATGGACAGGGCACGGCTGGCATTGATGCCCACAAGCCAGTCGGCTTCGCTTCTTGCCTTGGCGGAGTGATAGAGATTGTCATACGCAGTTCCTGCCTTGAGATGGGCAAGCCCCTCACGGATGGCTTTATCCGTGAGGGAGGAAATCCAAAGTCTGTCAAAAGGCTTGTGGCAGTTCAAATAGTTGTAGATATATCGGAAGATGAGTTCACCTTCACGCCCGGCATCGGTGGCTACGATGATGCGGTCAGCCTTGTCAAAGCAACCACGAATGGCTTTGAGCTGCTTGAGGGCTGCGGGGTCGGACGTGTATTCCTTGTCCTTGCGCACTTGACGCACGATAAGCTGAAAGGGATTGGGACGGATGGGCAGGTCTTCGGCTTTATAGGCTGCAAAACCGTAGGCTTCGGGCATGGCGAGGGTGATGAGGTGTCCCTTCGCCCATGTTACCACATAACCGTTACCTTCTAAATGTCCGTCTTGTCTGGTATTAGCTCCTACAATACGGGCTATATCTCTGGCTACCGAGGGTTTCTCGGCAATAATACAAGTAATCATATTCGGGTATTATTTTAAGGGTTACATCTTACGTCCACGGTGCTGTTGTTTCTTCTCGTCCTGCTTCTGCTTTTGGGCGGCTGTGGGCTGTGTCTGCCTGGACTTTAACGGCTCGTTCACGTTCTTGGTGGCTTCGTTGGTCTTGCCGTCGTTATTCACGGCAACCTGTGTTTTGTGTTCTTCGGCTACGGCTACCACCTTTTCCTTGCCGGTCTCTTGCTTCTTGTCAGGATTCCACTTGTAGAAACGCGGGCGGTTCTGCTCCTTATCCATACGGACATAGGCATTGAAGGGTTGTCCTTCCTTGTCCACCATGTTCTTCAGATAAAGTGTGCGACCGCTGTCCAAGGCTTCACGCTGCTTGTCGGATAGTTCCAAGCCACAGAGTTTGTGTGGTGCGCCTTGTTGCTGAGAGTGCTGCTGGCGTTCCTTCAAGCCTTGCTTGTTCTCGAAGATAAACTCGATGCCTTTCTTCTCTGCATTGACTTGCAGAGTGGCATCAAAGGACTTGCCACTCTTGGCGGTCATACCTTCCACTTTCACGGCTTTGCCCTCTACAAGGTCTTTGTATTGTGCATCAGAAAGTGTAACGCCTTTGATTTCCTTGGGGATATTCACACGGTCGGCACGAAGGGCAATAAGTTCATTGGTCTGTGGGTCAATAGAAACGTATGCAGAGAAAGGTTCGGCGTTCTTGGGTGTTACCTCGATGGTCTTGCCCAGATTACCCGTAGTGAGGAGTTGCTCCTTTTCTTCGGGAGAGAACTTGTAGCCCATATAGGGAAAATCGAGCTGCGGCTCCTTTCTCAAAGGATGGATAGCCAGTCCAATGTTGCCTTCGTCGTCCGTGCGGAACGCAAGGCGGGCATCGGTATAGATGGTGGTGTCACCGATAGGAACAGCAATTGTGATGAGATTGCTCTTCTGCCAATTGAGCATTTTTGCCAACTCTCCGCTCTGCTCCAGCCGCTCACGGGTAAGCCCGAGAGTGTCGAGCTGCTTCCAATCAATCTTCGACTCGTCAATGGCGGTGGCATTCTTCTGCTTGGGCAGGAAGTCGTCAAAGCGCACCTGACTGTCTGCCAACAGCTGCTTATTCTCCGGCTTCTCACGGTTCTGAAGCATGGTATGGAGGGATGCCACACTTTGCTCCACGTTGTTAGCCACTACCTTGTAGAGTCCAAAACGGGATGGTTCGTTGAACTGTTTGAGGAAATTGGTCATGAAATTCTTCAACAAGCCGTCTTTGTTGTTGAATTTCAAAAAGGCTGCCTGATGCACGTCCTTGGCTTCGGTTGTTTGGAGCTTTCCTTTGTCGTCAATACCTGAAACCACGGAGAGTTTTCCCATTTCGTTAGCATTCTTCACTTCCGTGCGGTCTTCCAATACCAGCACATAGTTGTCATTGTTGTTTGATTCCATAAATCATTGTTTTTAAGATGAATAAATCATTATCGAACAGCAAAATTAAAGCAATAATATTATAGATTTTGAATTAAAGAAAAGGAGGGAACTCGTGAGAAAAGAAAGGAAATCTTCCATTATTGAGTGATGCGTTTTATAAGAAATCACTATTTTTAGGTATTGTGGAGAAATGTCATTATTTCTAACTTTGCAGCATCTAAAAAAAGTTTATGACAAAGGATAAATATCATATACAAAGAGTTTCTGAATTGAAACAGCATAGTAGCGCATCATTCATCATAGAATGTTGCGCTTTTTTTGTGAACAAAACTAATCATTGTTCATTTTTGAAAAAAAAATAGAACAAATACTTTTTGCAAAAGAATAATGGACTTTAATAGTAATCATGAGTAATAAAAATATTCTTCACAATTTCCTATTGGTGCTAATTTTCTCATTCACTTGGCAGAACATGTTAGCTCAAAAAATCGTTTATGGGCAAATTATGGATGAGCAAACTCACCTGCCGTTAGATGGAGCTTCTATTATTTTAGAAAACTCTAATATCGGCACAATTTCAAATCATGCAGGTGTGTTTAGAATGGAACTTCCTTCAAAAAGCAGCAAGCGGATCATAGTTCAATATGTAGGATATAAAAGTCGTAACATACTACTCAATAAAAAATCATACATCAATGACAGCATTTGCTGTAATGTGGAATTGCAGCCATTAAACAATATCCTATCTGATGTCGTAGTGTTGGGAAAAAGCAAGGCGCAAAAGCATCGTGAAGTTCCATCTGCAGTCACCATTATAGACAGTCAGTCTCTTAAATACAAGACTGCAACCTTAAACGAAATTCTTGACAATGCTGCAGGTATCAAAGTGGCTCAACAAGGCGGACTAGGTAATGCTTCACGTATCATCGTACAAGGGATGGACGGTAAGCGTGTCGGTATCTTTATCAATGGTATGCCTATGGGAAATTCCGATGAATTTCAACTCAGCAGCATACCTCTTGATATGGTAGATGAAGTGGAGATATACAAAGGCATCATCCCGGCATGGCTGGGAGGTGACGGATTAGGTGGCGCCGTGAACATCCGACTGAAAGACTTCAACAAAAATCATTTGGAAACGGCATTTGAGGTAGCATCATACAATACATATATCGGCAGTCTGCAACTGAAGCAATATATTGGCAAGACCTCGACAGCTTTCCATGCCGGTGCCACGATGAACTATGCTAAAAACAATTATAGTTTTTCTTCTCCTTTTGAATTGGGACGTATCATCCACCGTGACCATGATGCGTACACACATGGAGGTTTCAACGTGGGTGTGAGCAGCCAACAATTATGGTTCGACCGATTTGACATCACATTGAGTGCCGACTACTATCGCAAAGAGATACAAGGGGGATTGATGAACGTGCAAAATAATATTCAGCATGCCTTTACGCGGACACGTTCTGCCAATGCGGCACTGAGTCTTGAGAAAAGTTTCTTAAACGGTAAACTCACCGCACAACTACATTCCATTGTTGGTCTTAGTCTCGTCAATCAAGTAGATACTTCACATTATTGTTACGATTTCATAGGTAACAGATTCCCAAGCGGTTCAGGACGCGGAGAGATTGGCTCTGTTCCAAACGATTCACATGACAGGCATACTACCATTCGTGAATTACTCAACCTGACTTATAAGATTGGCGATACTCAATTTATTACATGGAACACCAATTACCGCTATGGGAGAAAGAAGCCAAAAGACGAACTTGCCGACCAATACTCACGTCTGCCTACAAGCGGATACCCAAGTACGGTACACGCCATAGTATCCGGATTGTCTCATAAATTGAATCTAAACAGTGGTAAATTTACCAACGAAATAGGAGTAAAACTTTTTAATCACCACTCGGAAGTCCTTCCGTTTGCCGAAGCAATCATGTTGCAAGACAAACTTAGAACATCGACCAACCACAGTACGATGATTGGCTGGAGCGAAGCAATGGCATTCCATCTACTTCCCAATAATGCCTTGACACTT
>NZ_JRPT01000051.1:0-10481 GCF_000762865.1 Prevotella sp. S7 MS 2
TTTTTTTTTGCTCAAAAGATAATACATATTGTGACTTGAAGCACGCATTTAGGACAAAGAATTGATGCTGGCCTTGACACTTTTTCGTCAAATGGGAAGGCGATTCGAGAATTTATTTCCCATTTTTTATTTCCACTGGCTTATATATAGCGATTTTTATGTAAATTTGCAAGGTAGATACTGTTTTATCATGTGAAAACAGTATGTAAAGAGATAGAGACACAAAGCCACTATGAGGTGAAAATGCAGCGCAATCAGCAAATTTGATTTGTGAAACATTGAAACCCGTAACTGGACAAACATACACACACAGATAGTATGAATTTATGAACAATGTTATTGTAAAATTGGCATTGTCATCCCAGGTGATGGCAGACAACAGTGACATAAAGTAGCGGAGAGGTTATGAAGCAGGATTGCACGGTTTCTCAGTCTACAGCCGACGAAACAAAGTGTTTTCAGACATCTGAGAACAATGAATTTCCAAAGGGCACACACGTTTCTGAGCCAGACGAAATGACTGGTTCAGCGATAAAGAAGTGTTCGCAGGTGAAAGATAACTGCACATCATGGAGTTATCTTTTTGTACACAATCAAAAAGTAAAGTCGATAGAAGAACAGCTAAAGAAAGATGGACTAACCCATTTTGTGCATAAGACAATAAAATATGTTCCACGTCACAGGAATAGAGGTGGAATGCGCGAAGTGGAAACCCCTACTGTAAGTGGACTGATATTCTTGCAAGGCGACCCTAAAAAAATACAGTACTACTTAGATAGAAACGTAAATTCATATAAACTCTGTAAGAATTGTAGTACAGGAAGGATAGCCACTATCACTTGCAACCAAATGGAGCCATTTATGCGTGTGGCAGAAACCGAGCCAGAACGTCTCCGCTTCCTTCTTCGTCCTTTTGTCTATTATTCCAAGAACCGTACCCTACTTCGCATTGTGACTGGTGAATATGCCGGACTCGAAGGTTATGTAATCCGCATAGCCCGAGACCGCAAGCTCGTTATGGATGTCGGTGGAATGGCAGTAGCCTTATCAGGTGTACATGCTGAACGTTTTGAGGAAGTAAACAAGAACGAGGCAGACAAAAAAGAGCGAGAGTTATTCTACAAGCGCAACTTGCATGAGCGCAATGCCTTTATCGACCGCTATTTCCACCAAGTGAAGACTGCACAAGAGGTCGCAGCGCAAGTGGAGAATATAGATATATTGCGTATTCAGACAATCAAGGATGTTGAATCCAAGAAATTGGACTTGAAAGACGCTTTCGATACTTTCTACTTTATGATAGAAGAAATTGGCTACTATTATGCTCCTTTTATCGACTATTTTAAGGACGAACTGAGACCCATCTTTGAAGCAGGAAGAACCGTCATTGAAGAGATGGAGAAAGCGATAAAGATATTCAAGGACAGCGATGAAGAGCTGCATAATCGCTGTGAAACAGAGTTTGAGGCGTTGCAAAACAACTACGGCTATCTGTTTGAATAGTACATCTTAGAGAAATAAAATGGAAATCGATTTCTTCGCATATCGCTACACGCTGCAATCTGTCCGTATAGAATGTCCGTGCCCTACTACAACCAATAAAAGGAATTTTAAGAGGAGAAGAAGTAATACAAACAAATCTTGTTATAAATACTTCAAGATAAATACTTGTATCGATACAATATATCAAAATCAACAATAGGAGAAAATAGAAACTAAATAAAACAGATATATGCGTGATTTCAAAGACATTAAAGTCGCAGTGGCCGGTACTGGCTACGTGGGACTGAGCATAGCTACATTGCTATCACAACATCATCATGTAACAGCAGTAGATGTAATCCCAGAAAAGGTTGAAAAGCTTAACAATAAGATTTCTCCTATTCAAGATGATTATATCGAAAAGTATTTGGCAGAGAAGCCATTGAACTTTGTCGCCACTCTTGACGGCAAATCAGCCTATGCAGATGCCGATTTTGTGGTGATTGCTGCTCCTACCAATTACGACCCTGTAAAGAATTACTTCGATACTACTCATGTAGAAGAAGTTATCGACTTGGTATTGGAAGTAAATCCCGATGCCGTCATGGTCATCAAGTCTACCATTCCTGTTGGCTACACCCGTAACCTCTATTTAAAGTATGCGCAGAAAGGAGTTAAGAAGTTCAATCTCCTCTTCTCTCCAGAATTCCTTCGTGAGAGCAAAGCATTGTATGACAATCTCTACCCCAGCCGTATCATAGTTGGTTATCCTAAGATTATCAACAATCCAGAGTTTGAAGCAGAGAACAACGCCATCGAGTCGGTTACTAATGTAGATATGCTGATTGATGCAGCTAAGACTTTTGCTACTCTTCTGCAAGAAGGTGCCATCAAAGAAAACATCGACACCCTCTTTGTGGGTATGAAGGAAGCAGAGGCAGTAAAACTCTTTGCTAATACTTATCTCGCCCTTCGTGTCAGCTACTTCAACGAGCTTGACACTTACGCCGAAATGAAAGGTCTCGACTCAAAGGCTATCATCGAGGGTGTAGGTCTCGACCCACGCATCGGCACACATTATAATAACCCATCATTCGGCTACGGTGGCTACTGCTTGCCTAAGGACACCAAGCAACTCCTTGCCAACTATCAGGATGTCCCACAGAACATGATGTCGGCCATTGTAGAGTCCAACCGCACACGCAAGGATTACATCGCTGATGCAGTGCTCCGCAAGGCTGGCTATTACGCAGAAAATGGTCAATGGGATGCAAGCAAAGAGCACGCTTGTGTCATCGGTGTCTATCGCCTAACAATGAAATCCAACTCCGATAACTTCCGTCAGTCAGCCATCCAAGGCATCATGAAGCGTATTAAGGCTAAGGGTGCTGAGGTTATTATCTATGAGCCAACATTGGAAAACGGAACAACATTCTTCGGCAGCAAGGTGGTTAATAACCTCGATGAGTTCAAGGCTCAGTGCAAAGCCATCATCGCCAACCGCTTTGATGACTGCTTGACAGACGTAGAAGAGAAAGTTTATACACGTGATATTTTTAGAAGAGACTAAGCAATGGTAAATCACAATATAAATATTGAAGGCAAAACTGTTCTTGTAACAGGTGCAGCAGGCTTTATAGGTAGCAACCTTGTAAAGCGTCTTTTTCATGACGTGCAGAATATTAAAGTAATCGGTATAGATTCTATTACCGATTACTATGATGTAAACATCAAATACGAGCGTCTGAAAGAAATAGAAGCATTAAACCGTGACTGGACTTTCGTTCATGCTTCTATCGCTGATAAAGAAGCAGTAGAGAAGATATTTGCAGAGAATAAAATAGTTGTTGTAGTAAACCTAGCAGCACAAGCAGGTGTACGTTATAGCATCACCAATCCTGATGCTTATATTCAGAGCAACCTTATCGGTTTCTACAACATCCTTGAAGCATGCCGTCATCACGAAGTAGAGCATCTTGTGTATGCCTCTTCATCTTCAGTATATGGCAGCAACAAGAAGGTTCCATATTCTACAGACGACAAGGTAGACAATCCTGTATCTCTTTATGCTGCAACCAAGAAGAGTAATGAACTAATAGCACATGCCTATAGCAAACTCTATAACATCCCATCTACAGGCTTGCGTTTCTTTACAGTATACGGTCCTGCAGGTCGTCCCGATATGGCATATTTCGGCTTTACCAATAAGCTTGTTAAAGGTGAAACCATCAAGATTTTCAACTACGGCAACTGCAAGCGCGACTTTACGTTTGTAGACGATATTGTAGAAGGTGTAGTTCGTATCATGCAGCACGCCCCCGAGAAGCAGAACGGTGAGGACGGTCTTCCTATCCCTCCATACAAAGTATACAACATCGGTAATAATTCCCCCGAAAACCTCCTTGACTTCGTAACCATCCTCCAAGAAGAGCTTGTACGTGCAGGAGTCCTTCCTAAAGACTACGACTTTGAAACCCACAAGGAACTTGTACCTATGCAGCCTGGTGATGTGCCGGTTACTTACGCTGATACAACACCTTTGGAGCAAGATTTTGGTTTCAAGCCAAACACAAGTCTAAGAGAAGGATTAAGACGCTTTGCCGAATGGTATGCGAAATACTATTGATAATTCTTCTGATTTACTTAAAAACCGGCGTAATGGATATTTGGTAGGCTAAAACACGAGAGGTTTCAGCCTACCAAATATCCATTACGCCGGTTTCGATAAGTGAGAACAATGAAAGCTTGCTTTTAAATTGTCGAGCGAAGGATTTTCGTGCCAACGAGAGCAGAGCCAAACTTGTTTTAGCTATGCCGAGTGTAGCCGAAAATCACTTGCGTGTAAAATGTATGAAATAGTTAATAAACATGTGATTTTTTAAAATCTCAATATATAGGCACTTGCAAAAGTGCCTATACAAAGGGCTATGCCTTAAATTGAGTACTAACAGTACAAACGTACTTATAATGTATAAATAATTAAGATCACGTACTTAGATGATTAATAATGAACAGATTATCAGAAATAAAAAAGAAAATAAATAGTAATAAGGACGGTAAAACCGTCTTTGCAAATTTCGGTTATTTGTCTTTATTGCAAATAGCTGGTTATGTGTTCCCATTGATAACAATGCCGTATCTTGCACGTGTGATAGGTGCAGATGGCGTTGGAAAGATTGCATTTGCATCAGCTATTGTTGTATGGATTCAGACAATATCCGATTGGGGATTTAACCTTATTGCAACTCGTGATGTTGCGCAAAATCGGGCGGACAAGGAGAAGGTTTCACGTATTTTCAGTAATGTATTATGGGCAAGATGCCTATTGACTCTTTTTTCTGGATTATTACTGCTGATAGCAGTTCTGGCAGTACCTTACCTTCGTGAGAATGCTGATATAATCTTTGTTACTTTTTTATTGGTTCCTGGTTACATTCTATTTCCTGAGTGGTTTTTTCAAGCAATAGAACGGATGAAATACACCACTATTTTTAATCTTCTCATAAAGTTGATATTCACAATATCTGTATTTATATTTATACATGAAAGGGAGGATTATTTAATACAGCCTCTTTTGACTACAATTGGATATTTATTATGTGGTATAGGAGCTTTATATCTCATCTTAATGAAGTGGGGATATACTCTATATAGACCCCAATGGGGCGAGTTAACAAGAACCATAAAAGGCAGTACAGACGTATTCATAAATAATCTGATGCCCAACCTTTACAATAGCTTCTCAGTAATGCTCTTAGGTTTCTTTGGAGGTGCAACAGCTAATGGCTTATATGATGGTGGAAATAAATTTCCTACTATCTTTTATAATTTTCAGTCTGTTCTTTCAAGGGCATTTTATCCATTCTTATCAAGACGTCTAGATAAACATTCTTTTTATGCAAAACTGAATATCGGATTAGCATTGATAGGCTCTATTTTTCTTATAGCAATATCTCCATTTGTCATTAAAGTAATGTTAGGAGATGAATTTGAAAAGTCTGTCATTGTAATGCAGATTCTATCCTTTTCTGTAATATTTCTTGCAATGGATTATACATATGGAACTAATTTCTTAATACTTAATCATAAGGAAAAACCACTAAGAAATCTAACCTTTGTTTCATCCATTTTAGGAATGAGTGTTTCGATACCCTTAGTTTATTATTTCTCATATATTGGTGCTGCAATTACTGTGCTTCTATGTAGAGGGGTGTTAGGAGTTGGTACTTATATCTTGGCAAAAATATATTGCCAAGGATAGTAGTATTGTATGAATAAAATACTTGCTATTTAAAAAGCAAGTATAGAAATTTTTTATATCAAAACAATAACATTTTATGAATTATATTGTAGCTCCGCAATGGTATGGAGCTTATAAAAAAGGACCAGAAGTTGGAGCATTGCGTTTGGCTCAATTATTTGAAAACGAAGGTTTGAAAGAGCTTTCATGTATATCAATACCCGACGAACGTCCTGGTGAAGATAGCTTAATGCCGTTCTTTAACGCTATTGATAAAGTAAATCAGGATATCTGCAATTCTGTTTATTCTGCCTTGTCATCTGGCAAGAAGGTGATAACAATTGGAGGAGATCATGCTGTTTCTTGGGGCTCTATTGCTGGTGCTTTAAAGCACAACCCAGAAGTAGGCGTTATCTATCTTGATGCTCATGGGGATTGCAATATTGCAGAGCGTTCAGCAAGCCACCATATACATGGAATGCATATGGCATATCTTATGGGATTTGGTGAGGCCAAATATGTTGGAAGGTATACAAAGAACATTCTGCCAGTTGAGAATATACTGTATGTAGGCGCAAGAAGTCTCGACCCATATGAGGTAGAGTTAATTAATAAGCATGGTATTTCAAGAATACCGAGTGATGTTATTAATTCGGATATCGTTGGGGCTTTGGAGACAATAAGCGGTTTTATGTCACGATTCAAGCAAATTCATATAAGCTTGGATATTGACGTACTTGACCCATCAATAGCTCCTGGTACAGGTGTACCAGAAGAGGGTGGAATAACAGAAGCAGCATTGCATGAACTCTTGAACTTAATTCTAAAAAATAATACTACTGTAAAGTCTATTGATTTAGTTGAGTATAATCCGCTTTATGACATTGATGAACGTACTGATAGGGTTGTAAAAAAACTTGTAAAAATATTAAGTCGTATATAAAATGTAGATATTAGAAATAATATAGTATGCAAAAAATAATCACTTACTTTAAGGAACCACAAAAGTTCTGCTTAGCAATTCTTACCCATTTTGGAACATGGCTTCCTGATGCTTTGTATCTAAAAATAATGTTCCGTTTAAAGATGGGATATAGCTTGGATTTAAAAAATCCCAAGACATTTAATGAAAAACTTCAATGGTTAAAACTGTATAATAGAAAGCCTGAATATACCAGAATGGTTGACAAATACGAAGCGAAAAAGGTTGCTGAAAAAATATTAGGAAAAGAATATATAATTCCAACACTTGGTGTTTGGGATAGATTTGAAGATATTGATTTTAGTACACTTCCTGACCGCTTTGTTCTAAAAACGACCAATGGAGGTGGAGGCGGAGGCGTTGTTATATGCCGTGACAAGAAGAAATTGGATAAGGCTTCTGCAGCTGAACGCTTGAATATTTCTTTAAAGACAAGTATTTATAAACACCTTAAGGAATGGCCTTATAAAAAAGTCAAACCAAGAATATTAGCAGAGGAATTTAAGGTTGACGAAAGCGGAGAGTTGCGTGATTATAAGTTCTATTGTTTTAATGGAGAGTCTAAAGTTTTTCTTGTGGCAAGCGAAAGATTCTCAGGACACCGCACCTACTTCGATTTTTTTGATATGGATGGAAATAATTTGCCATTTACTCAAGGAGGAAAGAACAATCCAGTAACTCCCCAACTACCTTCAACATTTGAGGAGATGAAGAAAATAGCTAAGAAACTCTCACAAGGTCTTCCACACGTAAGAATTGATTTGTATAGTGTTGATGATAAAGTGTATTTCGGTGAGTTCACTTTCTTTGATTCAAGTGGTTTTGAAAAGTTTACGCCAAACGAATGGGATGAAATATTTGGAAGTTGGGTTGTGTTACCCTCTAAAAGATAAAAGATAATGAAATTTTTCAAAAATCCTTGTAATGTTTATATATCTCTATTGGTATTTTATTCTATGCAGGGAACAATGATACCAACAGGAGGTACTATAGTTTCTCAGTTGATAATTTTTGTTGCTATGTTGATGGGGATATATTATACATTCAAGACAATAGTATTACCAAACAAACCAATATTTTTTACAGGACTTAACATTTTGTTTTTAATGTTTGTTCTATATGGTGTTGTGTTACTATTCAGTGATAATCATTATATAATTAGATACAGTGGAGCAGAGGTGTCTAATTCTTCGTTTTTGAAGAGCATTTTTCTTTCCATACCAAATATTTATTCTTTCTATTATTTCTCAAGAAAAGGGTTTCTAACTGAACCAATTTTAAAGAAATGGATTGTTGTTTATATGCTGGCATCTGTGTTTATATTCTTTGATTATAAGATGACAATTATACATAAACTGCTACTTGAAAGAACCGATGTTGATGAAGTAACCAATAATATGGGATATTTATTTGTAGCGCTTATTCCAACTGTGGCTGTATTTAAAAATAAAAATATTATACAGTATGGACTACTTATCTTTTGTATGGTGTTTATTGTGATAGGTATGAAAAGAGGTGCTATACTTGTGGGCGTTTTGTCAATATTGTATTTTTTGTACTTTAATTTTAGATATCATCGTAGCATCTCAAAGGTGAAAGTACTAATCTTCTCAATGTTGATAGCGTTAGCTGGTGTATATATGGTGACATATATGATGGATACATCCGATTATTTTACTCAACGTATTATATAAACAGAGAATGGTGGTTTAAGTGGACGTGATTATATCTATGAGTGTTTCTGGAATCATTTCAAGAACGAAATGAATACTTTTAAGTTTCTTTTTGGTAATGGTGCAAATGCAACATTGGACATAGGAATAAACTATGCGCACAATGACTGGCTTGAAATAGCAATAAATCAAGGAGTCTTTGGTCTTCTTATATATGCATTCTATTGGCTGTGTTTTTATAAAACAATCAGACAGACAAAGCAGAATTTATTTGCGAAATTAGTTCTTACACTTGTATTCATATCTTTCTTTATTATGACATTATTTTCCATGTCCTATACAGAATATTCTATATATTCATGTACTGTATTTGGCTATTATTTGGCTCATTGTAGGGAGGTTGAAATTCCACAATAAATATGAAAAAAATTCTTTTAATAACGGAAACACTTGGTTCAGGTGGTGCTGAACGTCAAATGTGTGGGTTAGCTTCGATGTTAACTAAGGCTGGTTATCCTTGCCGTCTAATAACATATGTTGAGAATCAGTTTTATGAGCCTTATCTTCGCCAGAATGGTGTGGACTATCAGTTTGTGCCTGAGCTGTGGAATAAGAATACTCGTGTGTTTAAGGCTGCAAAGTATGTTAGACAATATAAGCCTGATGTTGTTATTTCGTTTTTGCCATCTGTCAACAAGACGATGTGCGTCGCAAAGATGTTTTTCGGGGCTAAGTTAGTTGTGTCAGAACGAAACAATAATACTTGCATTACTCGTAGTGATAAGGTACAGTTTAACCTTTATCGTGTGGCGGATGCTATTGTTCCTAACAGCAATAGTCAAGGCATGTTTATTTGCAATCACTTTCCTTTCCTCTGTAAAAAGGTGCATTCTATTATCAACTTCGTGGATGTTAATCGCTTCACTCCCTCAGAAATGCCTGTGCAGAATGATGTTTTGCGTATCGTTACCGTCGCTCGCTATACTCAACAGAAGAATGTCTTGACTTACTTGAAGGCTGTACGTATGGTAAAGGATATGGGACTCAATGTGCATTTCGATTGGTATGGAGATAAGAAACATAATGCCGATTATTATGCAGAAATAGAGAAGGAATATCAAAAGCTTGATATTTCAGATTACATTACGTTGCATAATCCCAACCAGAAGATAGAAGAGGAATATCGCAAGGCTGATATATTTTGTCTTCCGAGTCTTTATGAAGGATATCCAAATGTAGTGGCTGAGGCAATGTCTTGTGGATTGCCTATTCTTTGCAGCAATGTCTATGAGAATCCATATATCGTGGAAGAAGGCGTAAATGGTTTTCTCTTCAACCCAGAAAGCGTAGAAGACATAGCTGGTGCTATTAAGAAAATGGCGGATTTATCTTTTAAGGAAAGGCAGGAAATGGGCAAACGCAATCGTCAGCTATGTTTGCAACGCAATACAGAAGAAGCATTCCTAAAATCGTATGTTGAACTTATAGAAAGATTATAAAGCGATGAGCAAATTCAAAGATTTATATAATGCCGATATAACTCGTTATAGAGGTAAGCCTGAGGCATATATTAGGATATTCCATTTCCTCTATCGTAAGGCTGCTGTAGCATCCTTTATTCCAATGCGACTGTTATATAAAGCCCTATTTCGTATATGGGCAAACAGAAGAGGTCTAGAACTAACTGCAAACCAGCAAATTGGGGGGGGGATTTATATAGGTCATGCCTATAATATCACCATCAATAGTAAAGCTAAAATAGGTCGCAACTGCAACATCCACAAGGGAATCGTTATCGGTCAGGTGAACAGGGGTTCTCGAAAAGGTTGTCCAACAATTGGCGATAGAGTTTGGATAGGTATCAATTCGGCTATCGTTGGAAATGTCACTATTGGTGATGATGTGATGATTGCACCTAACAGTTTTGTTAATGTAGATATTCCCTCTCATTCCGTGGTATTTGGCAATCCTTGCGTTATCAAGCATAGGGATTGGGCAACAGAGGGGTATGTGAATAATATTGTAGAATAAAAATATGAAAATAAAGAAACTCTTATGCTTGGTCGCATATTACGGATTTGCAAAGTATTTGCCAGCATCAACA
>NZ_JRPT01000052.1:0-1311 GCF_000762865.1 Prevotella sp. S7 MS 2
CATTAGGATGTATAGTAAATGGATAATAACTTCAAGAAATCATAGTCTAATATTAAGGCTGGTGTGTTTTGGAGTGGCAAATGGCTATTATAATTATTGTAAGCCCATAGTCTTTTTAATGAAATAAATTGTAGCATACAGAGCGATTAACGAATTTAAGTTATTATGGAAGTACTGATATTCAATTTTATATTTATACTTATACTTGGATTAATATTAAAGGCAAACACACAAGAAAGTAAGGGGAAGATTAATACCTTTGTTGTGTTGTCGTTTGTTTCTTCATTTATTATTCATACATTCGTAGATCCCATGTCTGTTTTGGATTTACCTGCTTATGAAGATGCTTTTGTAGAGTGCATGAGCCTTCCCTTTTATAGACTAAAGGATGCCTTTTGGGCAGGTTCAATGGAAATAGGATTTCTATGGTATATGAAGTTTTTATCATTGATATCTGATGACTTTATTATTGTGCTAATAGTAAGTTCGTTAATTATGTTATGCTGTTACTATAGGACAATACTAACAAATTCGCCATATACTTATGTATCTATATTGTTTATATTGGTTACGGTATTTGATCAGTCTATATTTGTATTGAGACAGCATTTAGCAATGGCTTTGCTTACATTGTCATGGAATTCAATTATAAATAAAAATTATAGAAGGTTTGGTGCGTATATTATTATTGCTTTCTTATTGCATCGTAGCTCTTTGGTTTTTATACCTTTATTTTTTCTATATAATATAGAGAATAAAAAGATGTATATCACGGCTCTGTTGATATCGTGTTTGGTGTTTGCTGTTTCTTATTTTGTTGTTCTTCAGTATTTTGTATCGTTAATGGGGAGAGATTATACTGGATACTTGAATAACGTAAAATACGAAGGAGCTAATTATGTTGACTTTATATTGATGAGTGGGTTGTTTATATCTATGATTTTCTTTATGAAATCAGCTGTGTTTGAAAGAGGTATTAACAGATTATTATTATCAATAACGTCACTGGCTGTTATAGGAACATTTTTTGGTGTAGGAAATAGTTCGACAGGTCGATTGTTTTACTATTATACATCAATACCATTTATTCTCGTACCCAATATAATGAAATATATAAATAATCAAATCGTGCGTGTAGGTTTTGCTATATGTTACATCGGCGTGTATGTATACATATCATACTTGGGTTCGTCTGCAAAATATTTGGAAAATATGTCTTTTCTTTTTTGGTCGAAATAAAACATGAAAATCAAGAAACTCTTATGCTTGGTCGCATATTACGGCTTTGCTAGACATTTGCCAGCATCAACT
>NZ_JRPT01000053.1:0-24370 GCF_000762865.1 Prevotella sp. S7 MS 2
CCCGTTTTGCAACCGGAGGGGGGATTTCAATAGGTTCTGGTAGCGGACTTGGTGTCAATTGCTCAGTGCATGGACCTCTCAAAATAGGTGACAATGTTATGATGGGACCTGACGTTACCATTCTTACTCATACCCATAATATAGAGCGGACTGATATTCCGATGGGACAGCAAGGAATGAGAGTAGCAGAAGTCGTCATTGGAAATGATGTTTGGATAGGAATGAGAGTTGTCATCATGCCTGGTGTCAAAGTAGGCAATGGAGTGGTTATTGGAGCAGGAGCTGTAGTTACTAAGGATGTACCAGATTTTGCAATTGTTGGAGGTGTGCCGGCCGAATAATAAAGTATAGAAAATGAAAAAGATTTTAGTGTTAGGATATTTTGGCTATCTGACAAATCAGTTGGATGGTCAAACTGTAAAGACACGAGACGTATATCGTTTAGCTAAAGAACAATTGACCGATTGTGATGTTGAATATTTCGACACACAATCATTGCAGAAAAGCAAACTTCTATTGTTCAAGATGTTCTTCAAAGTTATGTGTTGCAAAACATTATTCTATCTACCGGCACACAACAACTTGAAGGTGTTACTTGCATTATCAAGCATAGGGATTGGGCAACGGAAGATTATGTAAATAACATTGTAGAATAAAGATTAAGAATAATGAAAAAAGTGCTTGTGGTCGGGGCGTTTGGTTATGAAAATAATCAACTTGATGGTCAAACTATAAAAACAAGGAATGTATATGCCCTTCTTAAAAAGAAACATAATGGTAAACATTCATATATTGATACTTTATCATTAAGGACGAAGCCATGGTTAGGATTTTTAATGTTGTATAAACTTGTAACTTGCAACACATTGGTAATTCTACCTTGTTTGAATAATCTTACTATTTTATTCCCCATTTTTTTCTATATGTCTAAGATATTCAGATTCAATATCATTAGTATATGTATAGGAGGTTGGCAAATAGAGTATTTTCTAGGGAGTGAAAAATTTGGATGTCATTATAAGCAAATGATTATGAGCAAAAAAATTAAGGCTTTTCTTCCTGAGATGATAAGAGTAAACCATGATTTAATAAATCAGTGCGGTTTTACTAACACCGAAGTCTTTCCGAATTTCCGTGAGTTTAATAGAAATTCTCAAATAATTACTAATGAGAGTGGATTGAGATTGGTATTTATGGCTCGTGTAAATAAAATGAAAGGTTATGATGTAATATTTGACTCTCTTAAATTCATTAGAGATAATTGTCCTAATAGTAGCGTTGTTTTCTATGGAGGCATTGCACCTGAAGACAAAGATGATTTCTTAGACAAGGTGGAATCTAACAAAGATATAGTTTCTTATAAAGGATTATTGGCTCCAGAAATGGTTCATGAAACATTAAAGAATTATGATGTGATGCTTCTACCAACAAAATTTTACACTGAGGGATTTCCAGGTAGTATTTTGGATGCTTACATATCAGGAATTCCTGTTATTGTTACAGAATGGAAACATTCGCATGAATTTGTCTCAGATGGAAATACTGGCATTATTGTGCCCTTTGAAAATAATCAAGAAGATTTTAATAATGCTATATTAAATCTTTATAAAGATAGACACAAACTTAATCTTATGAAAAAAGCTGCATACAATGAAGCAAATAAATACTCAGAGGACGCAGCTTGGAATGTTATAAAAAAATATCTATAATATGTTAGTATTCACAGGAGATATTAATCTAACCGATTGGTATTTTAATGCAGGCTTTGGAATTGGTACTAGAATAGCTAATGGCTTTGACCCTTTCCGTAAAATAAATAGAAAAGCAGGGGATATTTGGATTGGTAACTTCGAAGGAGTGGCATCTAGCGTGACAGATAAGACAGGCTTTGCGGGAGAGGTGTTTCGGGTTCAGCCAAAGGTTTTACAAAAACTTAATCACTTTGACGTGTATGGTTTTGCCAATAACCATGCAATGCAGCATGGCAAAGAGGCATACCAGCAGACATTTGAGGCGATATGCGGTTATGGTTCAAAATGCTTTGGAGCTAATAAACAAAGATCTGTTATAGTGAAACATCAAAGAAGAACGGTGTCGTTTACGGGTATGTGTCTTCGCATTGATGATTTTACGGATGAACCTTCATATTGGTATAATCCAGAATATAAGGAAATAGAAAAAGAACTGAAGTTATTGCCAATGGATGCATTCAAAGTGCTCTATATTCATTGGGGGAACGAGTACATAAACCGTCCTTCGTCTGCACAAAAGAAGTTTGCACATTGGTTGATTGATGCTGGTTTTGATTTAATCATTGGTATGCATCCTCATGTACTTCAAGGGTATGAGGAATATAATGGTAAATACATATTTTATTCACTTGGAAACTTTGTTTTTGAGATGGCTTGGGGACCTACAAAAATAGGCGCAATAGTAAAGTTTGACCTTGACACAAAACAACCAAGTGTAGAATATATACATATCGAGAATGACTGCACTCCTGTTGTTGTAGATGAATCAAGGATACCTACAGAATGGCGATTTGACTACTTAAATGAAGTTATTAAGAAAGAGGATAACTCAGAACAATATCATGCAGAAATAAGCAGGAATTATGCAGCTTACAGAAAAGCCAATCACAGATATATTATCAATAATATGATTAAACATCCTACATTGGGAAACTGTCTGTTAAAGGACTTTATAAAAAGAAGATTTTTGAAAAAATAAAAAAATAATATAGTATGGCATTTCATCCAACATTAAGCAAATCAGGCAGAATTATGTTCTGGCCTTTGATTAAGTTTACAGAGTTTATGGGTAATCATTTTCCTGAGACTTTGTTGAAAATCCGTTATCGCTATGTGTTCAAGAAACCGCTTAACCTTAAGAACCCTCAGACTTTGAATGAGAAAATACTGTGGGCAAAGCTTTATTCTGACACTACAAGATGGACAGAATTGGCTGATAAGCGAACGGTGCGTGACTATGTGGAGAAAATAGGTCTTGGTGACACATTAGTGAAGCTCTATGCCACTTGGTATAATAAAGAGGAAGTGAACTTTGATGTGCTACCTGATACTTTTATCATTAAGGCAAACAATGGTGACGGCAAGGGAACAAACAAGATTATACGCAAGGCGGACCTTACTCTGGAGAAAAAGGCTGAGTATATTGAAATGATAGGTGAGTGGCTGAGTCGTAAGAATATTGGTGCACTTCATGCAGAACCTCATTACAAGAACATGAGGCCTTGTGTCATAGCAGAAGAGGTATTGCCTTTTGAAAAAGGAGCTACATCCTTGATTGATTATAAGATGTGGTGTTTTAATGGTAAGTGTTATTATACGTTTGTTTGCAATGAGAGAAATGCAGATGGTAATAGTGCCCATGTGATGACCTACGACATGGGCTGGAATGCACATCCTGAATTCTCTGTTTTTAATTCGGACTATCTTAGAGGTGACATCATTCCTAAGCCTAAGAACTTCGATAAAATGGTGGAGATTGCGGAAAAGTTGTCAAAGGGTTTCCCCGAACTTCGTGTTGACCTATACAACATAAACGGAAAAATATACTTTGGCGAATTGACCTTCACTTCGCAGGGTGGCTTCATGGATTATTTTACTCCAGAATTCAACAAGATACTTGGTGAGAATTTCAGCATAAAGGATTTCCCTCTGAAAAAGAAGTAAGTAATGATATATCCGTCCGCACAAGTGGTCGCAGATATAGCGGTATGGAGCGATACCATCGGACGGAACAAATATGAAAATTAATAATGTTATGCAAAACTACGGATTGGTATCAATTATTATGCCGACATGGAATTGCGCTGGATTTATCAGTGAATCAATTCAAAGTGTGTTGGCGCAGACATACAAGAACTGGGAACTTCTTATTCAAGACGATTGCTCTAAGGACAATACGTTGGAGGTTGTTAAGCCTTTTATGGAGGCTGACAAACGTATTAAGTATGAATGTAATCCAGAGAACTCTGGGGCTGCAATAACCCGAAACAATGCTTTGCGTAGGGCAAAGGGTAGGTGGATTGCTTTCCTTGACTCGGATGACTTGTGGTTGCCTGAGAAATTGGAGCATCAACTGAAGTTTATGGTGGAGAATGGTTACGCTTTCTCTTATCATGAATATACTGAGATGAGTGAGGATGGCAAGGACTTGGGTGTGTATGTTTCGGGAATTAAGAAGGTGAGCAAGTTGGCGATGTTTATGTGCTGCTGGCCTGGCTGTTTGGCTGTGATGTACGACCGAGAACGGGTAGGACTGGTGCAGATAAAGGATGTCAGAAAGAATAATGATACTGCTCTTTGGCTAAAGGTGGTGAGAAAAGCTCCTTGCTATTTGCTGAAGGAGAACTTGGCAAGGTATCGCCGTCGTAAAGTAAGCATCACGCCTAAGCCTTTGTGGAAACGCATTTGGGCGCATTATCCACTGTTTCATGTGGCAGAAGAGATGAATTCATTGATGGCTACATTCTGGACATTGATGAATGTTGTGGGTAATGGATGGAAGAAAATGTGGTATGTGAAGAAGAATGTGTGATGTCGCATAAGGTATATATGACAGAACAGAGATTTTTATCACTCTTGCATTATGGCATATCCCCAAAGCATAACGACGCAGCTTCTTTGTCTTCTTTATCGGATGAAGATTGGCGTGGTTGTATGCAACAAGCTGGACAGCAATCGGTTCTTGGATTATGCTTAGATGCTCTTGATAAATTAAAATCTAATGGAGCTATGCCACCACGAAATGTATTGATAAAGTGGATTGGCAGTGTGGTGACGTTAGAGAAAGAGTATGAACGTCAGAAGGTGTTCATAAAAGAACTTGCTTCCTTCTTCTCTAAACATGGCTTGAAGATGGTGGTGATGAAGGGATATGGATTGTCGAAGTTATATCATATTCCTAAACATCGAGGGAATTGCGATTTGGATGTTTACTTCTGTGGCAAAGGGCAGTATGCTGACGAACTGATAAAAGGGGAAGGGCATTGAGGTAAAACAGAATGAGGAGAAGCATAGTGTATATAGCATTAATGGTATTCACGTAGAGAACCATGCTTCTATGATTTGTGAGCAAGAACACCTCTCGCTATTGAAGGTGGAAGAGTTCTTAAAGGATGACCTTGATAATAATCTGCAGCTTGATGAAGAAACAGGTTGTTGGTTGCCTTCTACAATGTTTAATGTGTTTTTTTACCCTTACATTTTGCTGGACATTTTGTTTATGGTGGAGCTAATCTAAGGCAAATAGTTGACTATGCTTTGGTGGTAAGGAATGCGAATCTTAACACTGATACTAATCAGATAGATTGGGAGAAGGTTAAGGCATTGGTAATTGAAGGTGGTTATTTCAAATTCTTATGTTGTTTAAATGGAATCTGTATAGATTTTATTGGAGTATCAACTGATTGTTTTCCTGGTTGGAAAAGAGACAAAGCAATGGAAGAACGATTATTGAATGAAGTATTAAGTCCCAAACAAACAGATGCTCACTCTTTGTTTGGCAAAATACGAAGATTTCTCAACAATCGTTGGAAATACCAATTAGTATACAGTAAAGAGAAACACTTAATAGGATTCATTTTAAGAGCTCGTTCTTGGCTGAACTGGAAGTGGGGCAAGAAGAGTGTATGGAAAAACTAAAATTTTAATCATCAATATATATATTATGACAATGAAATTGCGTAATGTGCCTTTCTCTCCGCCTGATATGACGGAGGCAGAGGCTACAGAAGTGCGTGATGCCATTTTGTCTGGTTGGATTACAACCGGACCGCGCACAAAGAAGTTAGAGAAAGAAGTTGCTGAGTTTGTTGGCGTTGATAAGGCTGTATGCCTTAATTCGCAGACGGCTTGCGGTGAGATGGCTCTGAGACTGTTGGGTATTGGCGAGGGTGATGAGGTAATTGTCCCAGCTTATACCTATACAGCAAGTGCTTCTATTGTAGAACATGTGGGAGCAACACTCGTGTTTGTAGATGTTCAGAAGGATTGCCTGGAGATGGACTGCGAGGCTGTAGAGAAGGCTATCACTCCTAATACTAAGGCGATTATTCCTGTTGACTTGGCTGGTATTCCTTGCGACTACGACAGGCTGTTTGCTATAGTTGAAAGCAAGAAGAATATCTTTACTCCTAAGACCGACTTGCAGAAGATGATTGGCCGTGTGGCAATTTGCTGCGATGCTGCCCATGCTTTTGGTGCATCACGTAAGGGAAAGATGGTGGGAGCAATTGCCGACTTCTCTTCTTTCTCGTTCCATGCTGTGAAGAACTTTACTACTGCTGAGGGTGGTGCTTTGTCGTGGAATCTGCCTTTCGGTAATGAGAAGGTGGTGAAGGACTTGGATAAGAACGTGGATAATACGTTCAGCGGTGTGCCTGAGATTGAGGGTGAGACATGGAATGAGAATCTTTACCGCAAGACTCAGCTCTTGAGCTTGCATGGTCAGAACAAAGATGCATTAGCTAAGACTAAGCTCGGCGCTTGGGAGTATGACATCATCGGCACTTGGTATAAGTGTAACATGACGGATGTTGTGGCTGCTATAGGACTTGTGCAGATGCAGCGTTACAAGGGTATGCTGGAGCGTAGACGCAAGATGATTGAGCGTTATGATGAGGCTTTGAAACCGTTGAACGTTGCTGTGCTGAATCATTATGACGAGGAGCATACGTCTTCTGGACACTTGTACCTGGTGCGTCTGTTGGGCAGGACTCGTGAGGAGACAAACAAGGTGATAGAGATGATGGCGGAGGGTGGCATTGCTACCAACGTTCACTATAAACCGCTGCCTATGATGACTGCCTATAAGAAGTTGGGCTTCGACATCGGGGATTTCCCTAATGCTTACCACATGTTTGAGAATGAAATCACTCTGCCGTTGAACACTAAGATGACGGACGAGGATTTGGAATATGTAATTGAAAATTTTGTGGATATCGTTTCTAATATGTAAAACCAATAAAGGCTTGGATATGTAAACAGTTTTATCTTCAAGCCTTTTTGTTCTTGATTTTTATGAAGAGGTTATTTGATATTGTTGCATCAGGATGTGGCTTAGTGGTGTTAAGTCCATTGTTCCTGATTCTTGCCATTTGGATAAAGTTTGATTCTAAAGGTCCTGTCTTTTATCGTCAGGTACGCGTAGGACGTGGAAACAAGGATTTCAGAATATTCAAGTTCCGTTCAATGCGTGTAGGAGCAGACAAAGGTTCATTAGTGACTATTGGTGGTCGTGACCCCCGTGTGACACGTTCGGGATATTACATTCGCAAGTATAAGTTTGATGAACTCCCCCAACTTATAAACGTATTTATTGGAGATATGAGTTTGGTTGGTCCTCGTCCTGAGGTGCGTCACTATGTGAACTACTGGACACCCGAACAGATGCACGTATTGGATGTTCGTCCTGGTATCACAGATCCTACAAGTATCAAGTTCCGCAACGAGAACGAACTGATGGAGAAGGCTGAAGATCCTGAGGATTACTATATCCATGTGATTATGCAGGAGAAGATAAAGCTATACTTAGAATATGTTAAGAACAGCTCGTTCTGGTATGATATAAAACTTATTTTCCAAACATTCAAGGTTATTGTCACAGAACGATGAGAAGATTACTGTATGCTGTTTGGCAATTCTGCAAATATTTGTTTGTGCCAAGAAAGGCGCATCACCTACCAAATGTCCATTACTAAAACACGAGAGGTTTCAGCCTACCAAATGTCCATTACGCCTAAATTTGTCCATGAGAATCAGTAGAACCATTTACAGATTCTAATAACCATACAGTAAATTACATCACTCACTATTAAACGAAGTAATGATTACTTTCTCAACAGAAAATATTTTTCTCTTAGGTTCTTTCTTAGTATTAGTCAGCATACTTATCAGTAAAACAGGCTATCGCTTCGGCATCCCAACATTGTTGTTATTCTTGTTTACAGGAATGTTTTTTGGCAGTGAGGGGTTGGGTATGGAATTTAATAGCCCACACGACACACAATTCATTGGTATGGTGGCATTGAGTATCATCCTGTTTTCTGGCGGTATGGACACCAAGTTTAAGGAAGTAAAGCCTATCATTGGAATGGGTGTTATCCTATCTACTTTGGGCGTAGTGATGACAACTGTCTTGACAGGAGGGTTTATATTTGCATTATCGCAGTGGGCAGGTATGGATATTCAATTGTCCTTGATTGTATCCATGCTGTTAGCTGCAACCATGTCTTCCACAGATTCGGCTTCTGTGTTTAATCTTTTGCGAACACAAGGAATTGGCTTGAAACACAAATTGCGACCAACGTTGGAATTAGAGAGTGGTAGTAACGATCCTATGGCTTATATGCTGACGATAGCGCTCATCAACGTAGCCCTCTCGGGTGATGATTTTTCTTTTTTAGACCTATCACTTAACATTGGTGAACAGTTTTTATTAGGAGGAGCATTAGGCTACGGTCTTGGTCGTTTAACGGTTTGGTTGATTAATCGAATCAATCTTCCAAACGCAGCACTCTATCCCGTACTTCTTCTAAGTATGGTGTTTATCACCTTTACACTGACCGACTTATTAAACGGCAATGGATATTTAGCAGTTTATATAGCAGGACTTGTTGTGGGCAACTGCCGTTTGTCGTATCGACGAGAGATGTCTACGTTCTTAGATGGACTTACTTGGTTGCTCCAAATCATCCTATTCCTCACCCTTGGATTGCTGGTTAATCCTTCAGAGTTGGTTGACGTAAGCCTCTTCTCCCTCGCCATCGCAGTATTTATGATGCTTGTTGCGCGCCCTGTAAGTGTATTTTTATGCTTACTACCCTATCGCAAAATTCCGTTGAAAGCCAAGACTTTCCTTTCATGGGTTGGTCTTCGAGGTGCTGTCCCCATAATCTTTGCCACATATCCTATCATTAACGGTGTCGAAGGAGCAGACCTCTTGTTTAATATAGTCTTCTTTATCACCCTGCTATCACTTACGATACAAGGTACTACTATCTCATTAGTGGCAAAAAAACTCCAGCTCGACATGCCAGAAGAAAAGAGTGGTAATGAGTTTGGAGTTGAGATTCCAGAGGAATTAGGTTCAAAACTAAAAGAGGTAACTTTAAAAGAGAGCATGCTTGAAAATGGAAACTTATTATCTGAAATGAACATTCCTAAAGGAACGCTTGTCATGATGGTGAAACGTGGAAAAACCATCTTGGTTCCCAATGGTCAATTACCTTTAGAGAAAGGTGACATCTTGTTATGCCTTTCCAGTGCCAACAAGAATCCTGAGTAGATGATTCAAAGTAAGCATCCAACATTAGCCGCCTTTGTGTAGCACTCTTGCTTTACTACCTTTGCCCGAAAAACTTATGTTTGTACTCAACGAAACAAATGTTTTTCGGGTTTGTTGCACTCCTGTGGATATGCGTCAGGGTATTCTTCGCCTGTCCCAATTGGTACGCAGCAATGACTTCAATCCTTCTGATGGTGTTGTCTACGTTTTCTACAATCGATTCCGTAACCGAATCAAATTGCTGCACTGGGAACGCTGTGGTTTTGTCGTCTATCATTGGATGCTTACGCTGCAACGCCTTTTCAGCATTGCTGTATGGATTGTTCAGCGATGCTGCCTCGACTCTGCAACGACCCAAAAGAGCCTCTTTTGACGATCAAGGGAGCAGGTTATACAAAAGAAATGCGGTAGAAAGCATATGCAACTACTTTCTACCGCACTTACGTCGGAATATATACTTTAAAAAGATATATTACTTCTTCAGCTTACCGTAACGGTTCATGAAGCGGTCTACGCGACCTGCTGTGTCGACAAGCTTGCTCTTACCCGTGTAGAATGGGTGTGAAGTGCTAGAGATTTCGACCTTAACCACTGGGTAAGTCTCACCTTCAAACTCTACTGTATCTGTAGCCTTGCATGTAGATTTTGAAAGGAACATATCGCCGTTGGACATATCCTTGAATACGACGGGGCGATAGTTTTCTGGATGAATACCTTTTTTCATTTCGTTTTAATATTATTGTTTGATAATTAATCTTGCTATATGCAATTCGAAGTGCAAAAGTACTAATTATTCCGCAAGCCGCCAAATAATTGTTTTATTATTTCTTTTGGGTTCGTTTTTCATTATGGTAAATTGACCATTTTATGGAAAAAGCAGTATATTTGCACGATAATGCAAGAGATAGAAGTTCATCCTTTCGAACCGTGGTTGCCCTCCGATGCTCGTTTGTTGATGTTGGGTACGTTCCCACCTGCACCGAAACGTTGGTGTATGGAGTTTTATTACCCCAACTTCCTAAATGATATGTGGCGTATCTTCGGCCTCTGTTTTTATGGCGATAAGAATCATTTCGTGCTCCAAGAGCAGAAAACGTTCGACTTGGAAGGTATCAAACAGATGCTTAGAGAGCGACGCGTGGCCCTATTCGATACTGCTTTGCGCATTCGTCGTACCAAGAACAATGCCTCGGATAAGGATTTGGAGATTGTGGAACAAGCCGACTTGGACGGCATGTTGCGCAGTTTGCCCGACTGTCAAGGCGTTTTGGCGGCCGGACAGCTGGCTACCAGCGTGTTCACAAGCCATTATGGCATCACCGAAAAGCCTGCCATGGGGCATTATACCGAGTTTGAATTCGAAGGACGCAAGCTCTGTCTCTATCGCATGCCAAGCAGTTCGCGGGCTTATCCGCTTGCCGTAGAGAAGAAAGCTGCCTATTATCAAACGATGTTTGACGACATACTATGAATCAGAATTTAGATAAAATCACCATTATCGGCATTGCCGGAGGTACGGGTAGCGGCAAGTCTACCGTCGTACGCAAGATCGTTGAGGCCTTACCACCGCACTATGTGGCTGTGGTTCCGCTCGATTCGTATTATAACGATACCACAGAGATGACCGAAGAGGAGCGCCATGCCATCAATTTCGACCATCCCGATGCGTTCGATTGGAAGTTGCTTGTGAAGCACATGAAGGATTTGAGCGAGGGGATAGCTGTGGAACAGCCCACTTATTCTTACTTGAAATGCAATCGATTACCCGAAACCATCCATGTAGAACCGCGTCCAGTGATTATCATTGAGGGTATCATGACGCTGCTCAATAAGAAGTTGCGCGACATGATGGATTTGAAGATATTTGTGGATTGCGACTCTGATGAGCGTCTTATTCGTAACATTCAGCGCGATATAGTGGAGCGTGGGCGCAATGTACAGATGGTTGTAGACCGCTATTTGGAGGTGCTCAAGCCCATGCACGAGCAGTTTATAGAACCCACGAAACGCTATGCTGACCTCATCATACCGCAAGGTGGCGAGAATATTACGGGCATTGGCATCGTTTGTAAATACATCGAAGGACTCGTACCTAAGGAATAAAGAATTCTATTATAAACGAGAACGGCTCGCATGCTATAATGACATGCGAGCCGTTTTTCTGTTTTGTAGGGTTTAACCTTTTGGTCGTTTAGAGCCAAATACCACCTTTACCGTGTCCCGGAGTATAGGTATAATAGTAGTATTCATGCAATGCTTCGGCCCAAGTGATACCGAATGCTTTCATAATGCGATGCAAAGTGGGGTTACTGTCTTCGTCGAAATCAGACTCTTTGAGCTTAGATAAATCAGCATCTTCATCAACATCAACAGACATTTCATTTCTATCCATGTACACGATAAAGGGAACATCAACGTTCACATCCCATGTTCCGGCCTGAATGAGTGAGCCTGATGGCTTGTTGAATGGGCAGAACTTGTTGGTCTTAGGATCGGTCTTGCCTTTGTATCCGTGGTAAAGGCGAATTCTAAGGTCGAACTCTTTGTCGTTTTTCAAGAATCTGATGACTCCCTTAAAGCCCACAGGATTCTCTTTACCAGTGATTTTTGCTGTGCCTTCGTGTTTCGTTCCGTCCCATGGAGTAGTATCGGTGTAGAGGTAATCTACCAATTCAGACTTATCGGCATTGTCTGTTTCAGGCTTTCCATCAACGAAAGACTTTACGTTAACCGGTGTAAAGAAGTGCTGATGGATGCGTGCTTGGTCTTCTGTCATGAACTCTTGGTTGATGAGTTTTCCTGCTGTATTGTAGTATTTGATGAACAACAAGTACACCGGTGCAGGCTGAAACTCTTTGTTAGCTCCATTTTCATTGTAGTACTCTCCATTCTTCATGACGTAGAATTTCTTTGGACTACCCTCAGCCAATTGCCATCCTTTGCCCTCAACATTTTGATATGTGATGGTTTGAATCTTCTTCATGTACTTCGTTTTGTCCGATTCTGTGTTCTGGTGGGGGCCACCTACCTCTTGAATATTCTCCCAAGCGGTGTGCAAGTGACACTCAACGAGCTGTATTTCCATCTTTGCCGGGTCTTCGTGCAGCTTGTTCTTGCGCTCATCTTGAGGATTTTCGGGATCGTTACTACATGCTGTGAAAGCCATGGTTGCGATGATTCCCATGAATAGGAAAGCCGCTGTCTTTAAAAAGTTTCTTTTCATTGTTGTTTGAATTATATAATTAATAATATGTTGTTAGAATATCCATGAGAGCGTACAACGCACGTCTCGTCCCATATCGTGGGCGTAATAGCGTGCGCGGTTGGTGTATTCCTTGTACTCTTTGTTGAATAGATTGTCGGCCGAAATGAATAATTTCAGTCGTTGTTCGTTCTTCATCGTATAGTTAATGCCCACTTCCAAGCCGAACAAACTGTACGATGGGGGAGCGAAACTGATGAGGTCGGACTCCGGATTGAAGCGTCTTTGGCGTGCCACAAAGCGGTGGTTAGCCTCAGCCCAAGCTGATATGCGGCCACTCATGTGAGGCATCCACTTCAAATGATGGTCGAAACGAGTTGACGGAATGCACGGCAAATAGTTGCCGGTGCTGCGTTCATTGGCCCAAATAAAGGATGTCATGGCGTGATAGGTGAGCGTAGGCAGGGGCTGAAAGCGCAAATCTATGTCTACACCACGGAAGAAGGCAGTGGTCTGTCGATATTGAAATACAGGGTAAGCACCCGATATAACGATGATATTTTGGTGGGTCGGAGCATCGTAGATATAGTTGTCTACCCACTGTAGATAGCCGTCTACGCGTGCTTCCATCCAATCGTTGTGGTATTGGAGCGATGTTACCCACTTGTAACTCCGCTCGGAATTCATCGTAGAATCGCCTATTACGAACATTCCCGAACCCAATTCATTGCCGTTACTGTATAGTTCGTAGACGTGAGGAGCACGCCAAGCGAGTCCCATATTAGATGTAATAGACCAGTGATTGTCAATGCGGTAGCGGCCTCCAAGACTGTAAGTGAAGTTGCCAAAGTTACGAGTTCCACCATAAAGACTCCCTGTCCAGTCGTATCCGCTAGCTTTGGTCTGTTGATAATCGAACCGTACTCCGGCCTCGGCATCCCACTGCTTACGACTGTATTTCTGTACTGCGTAGAGGCCAAAGGTTGTCTCTGTGTAGTTCGGAATGATGGGAACGACACCTGTTCCGGCCTGATTGGTATTCTTGATATAAGCCATTTGTGCACCGGCCTCGCTCTTCCAAGCACCGTAAGTCTTGTCCCATCGAAGTTGGTTGAGCAGAGAATGTAGGTGCAGACTTACTGCGGGTATGTTCGAATGGTTCATTCTGCGGATGCGATTCTCTGTACGGTCGTCGTCTTGATAGGCTGTTTGCCAAAAGAAGTTGCCTATCTTGCCGGGTTGATAGTATATCTTCCCGATAGCCGTTTGGTGAATAACTTCCTGCATGGGATAGTCTATGTGGCGTGAAAAGGGATATACATCGACCGGTTGTCCTAGTTCGATGCGTTCTTTCAACAGGTCGATACTACCCATTTGGGCACTCCGCATGACGCCCAACTTCAAATTGTAGCGGCTGTAATAAGCCTCGGTACGCAGTTTGCGCGTTTGATAACCGATGCCGGCAGAGAAGTCCAATTCGCGTGTGCCAGTATTGTTGAGCAGATAGTGAGCTGTCTTTTGGTCACCGCTATTAGCGTAAGTGCCTTGTACACGCCATGCAAACGACGAGAAAGAACCCTCAGCCGTGCCCACAAGAGAGTAACGTTGCCCGTTGCTTCCATACATGGTGGCCATGCGTCCATGCACCTTTTGTTCACCATATGGTAGCTTGTTTTGTTCCATGACGATGATACCACCGAGTGCTTCAGAGCCATATCTCACGGCTTCGGCACCTTTTACCACTTCTATAGTAGTGCTGCTGTTCTTATCGATTTCGGGTGCATGGTCGGCTCCCCATTGTTGTCCGGTCTGCCTAACACCGTTGTTAACGATGAGGATCCGGTTGCCATACATACCGTTGATGACAGGTTTAGCCACTGTGGTACCCGTATGGATAGAGCTGACACCGCTCACTTGTTCCAACATGGAGGCGAGTGAGAGTCCCATCGACTGGTCAATGACACTCTTTGAAAGCTGGGTAGATACGCTATTGACGCTCGTTAGCCGGCGTCGACCAGTCACAACGATTTCGTGAATGTTCTGTTCTTGGTGTATGGAGGTGGTGTCCTTACTATTCTGTACGACCTCGTCTGCCCCGGCCCATGCCTCCTGTGGCATGGCTACAGCAGCCATTACACCAAGAGCAGTCGCGTACATGCGGTACGCAAATGTTCTTCGTTTCATTTGAAATATGTTATACTGAATGTGATGCTACACTGGTTTTCTTGCATTGAAGAAATCATGTGAGCATAGGATTTGACGCATTCCGGCCATAGGGGCGGCATGCGTTAGTCCATAAAATGTGTGATAATTACGCCACGAAAGGGGGCGAATGGCTGTTTATGGCATCAATATGGCGATAAACAGTTTGCTGTACGAAATGGTAAGGAGTCACCACTACATAGCACAAAATAGGCTGGTAAGTGGTCGACTTGGCTACATCTGCTTTGTGTAATACGAAATCGCAGATGTGACAAACAGCGTTGAAAGCTGCCGTTCCTTGCTCTTGATGAGTCTGAGAGAGTGCACTATCGGCACTATCATGGATGTGGAAATCCTTGATACCCAGCACTGCCATGAATGCAACGAGTAGCACCCAAGCATAGATAGTACGTATGTTTCTGCTGTGTCTCATCAATATGCTGCCAGATAAAAATCTGTATGGAGTTAATAACTTATGCTACAAAATTATGCAAGAAATATGGAATGTGCAAATACATAGTCCGTAATTCTTGCATAATCACTCATTTTTAGGTATTATAAGCAACCGTTATAATCCCTTAATAATATCATTGAGCTTCGTTTTGTGTTTCGTCTTCGGTTTTGGTAGCAGTGATGGCCACTTTTTGGGCGGCTTCTGTTGCAGCTTTATACTGCTTGCGGCACCGGTAAATCTTGATAGACTGAATACACTCTGTCGCTCCATAAAGAATCATACACCACCCTATAATAAATAAAGGTGTGGCTGCTGTCTCCATAGGTTTCACCATTACGAAGATGGCTATGAGCATGATGATGGAGGGGAGAAGCCAATAGAAGAATCCGATGCGGGCTATTTTGGTCACACCGGCAAGCACTACGTATTGGCTAATGGCTCCCAATACGAGGATGGCAGCAAGGATGTACATCAGTCCGGTGATGAAGGTGTTAGGCAGGAAGGCTAAGATGACACCTAGAATCAGACTGCCCAAGCCTACCAAAGGAAAGCTGGGGCGGAGTCCTGCAATCTGATTTCCATCGGTATCGAATACTTCCACGTCGCCCGACTTGCGCTTGGAAGCGTAGTAGGCAGCCAATGAAATGATACCCGAAAGGAAGAACAACACGCCGATAGCAATGGTAATCCACGTCACGGTCTGCTCGCGATACTGGATAATGAGCGCACCTACGATGATAGCAGAGATGGCTCTGAAGAATGAACTTTGCAATACTTTCATGCCACAAATATAAAGAAAAAAAGCAGATTGTGGTTCATATTCTTCTAAAAAAGTAGATATTGAAGGCTATTTACGCCATTTCTGAGATGCTGGTATGCTCTTCCTTGCTTTGTTGCAGTGGCGTGGCAGCGCAGTGAGTTTATGAGTTTTTGAGTTCATGAGTTATAGGTTAAAGGCTAACAGTAATATGGACAGATGATTAATGCTACTCGTATTACGCATGTTTTGAGGTAAAATTGATGAGAAACAGAGAACGAGTAAGGGGGTAATATACCGCATTCAACTTTGTATAGTCCCATTATAATAAATGAGAAGTGATGACGTTATAGTGATAATATGAACCGTTTGCAGACAAAACTGTATGTTTGCCTAAGCTTGGTAGCACTGCATGCCATGCCGATGATGGCTCAAGAGTGGGGCGATGAAGCAAAATCATGGAAACCGTTAGAACAATTGGACTATAAGGTAGAGATGCAAGCCTCGTTGTCGAGAGGACATACGCCGTTGTGGCTGAATGCCAATAAATATGGACTCTCGTCGCTCGATAAAGGGAATGGATATTTGCGCATGGGCGTGATGCGTCCATTGAAGACCGATTCTGTGCGTCGTTGGGGGCTGGGTTATGGACTTGATGTGGCTGTACCTTGGCATTATACCAGTCATGTGGTGGTACAACAAGCCTTTGCTGAAGTGCGTTGGCTGCACGGATTGTTGACTATTGGTAGCAAACAAGAGCCCATGCAACTGAAGAATAATACTTTGAGTAGTGGCTCACAGGCGCTAGGTATCAATGCTAGACCGGTGCCACAAGTGCGCTTGTCGTTGCCTGATTATTGGATACTACCTTTTGCTGATGGATGGTTGCGCGTGAAAGGACATATTGCCTACGGTCGTATGACGGATGATGCGTGGCAGCACGACTTTACAGGAAAGCGTTCGCGTTATGCCGACAATGTGCTGTATCACAGCAAGGCGGGCTATCTGATGATAGGAAATCCCGACCGCTTTATGCCTCTGACGTTGGAATTGGGATTGGAGATGGCTGCTACGTTTGGCGGAACATCCCACATGATGCAGGATGATGGGACGTTGGCGACGGTCAAGAATGGTACCGGACTGAAGTCTTTTTGGAAAGCTTTCATTCCGGGAGGGGCTGAGACGGTAGAGCAGGGTACGGTATATCAGAATGCCGAAGGCAACCAACTGGGTTCATGGTTGGTGAGATTGAACTACGATGCTACTAATTGGCGATTCTCATTGTACGCCGATAAATATTTTGAAGACCATTCTTCGATGTTCCAACTCGATTATGACGGTTATGGTACAGGCAAGGAATGGAACGTGAGGAAGAAACATCGCTATCTGCTCTACGACCTACGCGACATATTGTTAGGTGCCGAGTTGGAGTTGAAACGTGGATGGTGGCTGCGTACCATCGTGCTGGAATATCTGAATACACGCTATCAGAGTGGTCCTGTCTATCATGACCATACGCAGTCTATCAGCGACCATATCGGTGGAATAGACAATTATTATAATCATTATGTGTATACCGGTTGGCAGCATTGGGGACAGGTGATGGGCAACGCATTGTTCCTTTCGCCGATATATAATACTGATGGGAAAATCGAGGTGAAAGACAATCGCTTCAGAGCTTTGCACTTAGGGCTTGCCGGTTCGCCCACCGACAACATTGATTATCGCATTCTAGGTACGCTCCAAGAGGGCATGGGTACCTATGCCTATCCCTATACGGCTCACCGATATAATATAAGTGTGTTGGCAGAGGTGGCAGCTAGGTTGCACAACGGTTGGTCAATGAAGGGTGGATATGGCATGGATTTAGGTTCAATTCTAGGCCATAACTACGGTTTTCAACTGACTGTGACGAAGCAAGGAGTGTTTAAGTTTGGAGGGAAAAAATAAGATGAAGAAGTGTTTGTCGATATATGCGCTTACCGGTTTGCTGGTAGGTATGCTCACCTCTTGCGAGGTAGAGATTTCGGGCAATGGAAATTTGGATGGATTTTGGCATCTAGAGCAGGTAGATACATTGTCTACCGGTGGTGTGGCTGACTTGTCCGGGCAATTAATGTTTTGGTCGTTCCAGCATCATTTGATGGCTGTGGTAGACCGGAACAATAAGAATCCAGAGATGGTTTTGCGTTTCTTGCACGACTCAAATCGACTCGTGGTATCAGAACCTTATATCTCTGACCGGGAAACAGGAGATATAAAGGTGACCGATGCCGGCCAACTGGCACCATACGGTATTACGGCTTTGGCCGATACCTTTACTATAGAAAAATTGAAGAGGAGTACGTTTATACTGAAAAATAAGACGTTGAGGTTGACATTGAAGAAATTTTAGAATGCTAAAATTTCTTCCCGATGGCGATATTTAAGAATGTATTGATTAGAATTTTGATGTCAAGCAGCCACGAACGATGTTCCAAATAGTATAAATCAAGTTCGAGTCGGCGCAACATTTTCTCCATACTGTCTGTATAACCATTATATAATGTGGCATACGATGTGACTCCCGGACGAATTTGATAAAGGTAGGTGTAGCGTGGATCGTGTTTGATGATTTGGTTGATATAATACTGTCGTTCGGGGCGTGGTCCCACAAACGACATGTCACCTCTTAATACATTCCACAATTGCGGAAGCTCATCAAGATGGTAAGTACGCAGGAAACGCCCTGTTCGCGTCATCCTTTTGTCTTTTTCATGTTGATAGAGTGAAGGCCCACTCTTCTCTGCATCAAGGCGCATAGACCGGAATTTGTAAATATAGAAAGGTTTTCCGAAACGTCCGAAACGCTCTTGTTTGAAAATCACAGGACCACCGTCGATGCATTTGATGACTATATAGCAAATAAGGAATAAGGGAGAAAAGACAACCATAGAAATGGTTGACACACATATATCTATGAAACGCTTAACAATGCGTTCCATGATAGTCATCCCATCTTTGTACGAGTCGTTCAAAATTCTTATATTTCCAATGATAGCATTTCCCAATATCATGACGTTTACTGTTTTCAATAAAACGACAGAGTCTCTGAATTATTGCAGGGGAATGGGAAAAGTCTTTCGGCACTGGTAATCAGTGTCCGCACGCTATTGATGCTTCCGCCTAGCTGATAGAGGCCGGGGCGGAATACCGAGCCTTTGATTTCCCAACTCGTTGGTACCCCCGGCCATGTACAAGGCATGGAATACGGTGGCGAAAGCCGATAGGGTATAGGTGCCCGGTACTTTCACTTCGCCCATCACGTTTATCATGATGGTCTTGGTTTGTCCTACGGTCAGCTTGACTTTACTGCTACTGTAGCGTGCGCCCAGCGATGAGCGAAGCCGAGCATTGGCTTGAGCTACAGTGAGTCCCGACACTTGTACAGGGCCATAGCCTTCTATCGTTACCTCGCCTTCGGGCGATACTGTGGCATCAATAGTTTTTTGCGAAGCTCCGTAAATATCGATGATGACAGCGTCGCCCGGCCCTAATCGATAGTTTTGTGGCGTCGCTATGTTCATGTTTGGTTCAAATGTCAGGTTCTTCTTATTGAATATATCGCGGCCAAACACCTTTGTTTTCTTTTGTTCAGATGGCCATTCTTCTTCCCATGTCAGACTATCTTCATTTAATGTATCGACACGTTTGGTACGCATATCAGAAGAAATTTGATCTGATATGCTGTACATCTTGTCCTCTTTCTCGCCAAGTTCCTCTTCCGGGAAAGTTTTCTTAGTTCTGTCTTGCTTTACTTTTTCCCCGTTATTGGTGCGCATTCTACTTTCAGCCTCGTTTATTCCTGCTTTCACTTGGGCTTCCATTCCGTTCTTTTTGATGAGTTTTTGATAGCGCTCCCTCACTCGTCTGATTTGCGCAATGTCCACACCGCTCTGCATAAGCTTCGTAACAATCTGTGCTTGCGACTTACCTGCTTGGTATTCACGTGCTGCAATACGCATCACTTGTTCATCGCTCATGGAACTTTGGGCTTGTATGCTCAGCGGCAATATCAAGCTGAATAGAGTGTATATCAGTATTCTTTTCATAGCTGAAGAAATGTTTCGGACAGTGTATAGCTTTCCCTTGGCCAAGCTCTACCCCGCCGAGGTAAAACAGCAGTGCGAAATGCAATCCGCACCTGCGGATGGGGCAAAACACCGCCGTGTACACGCAATAAGGACGTTCAAGGGCTTAGTTGCGGATTTGAGGACCATTAAATTGTTGCAAAGTTAGTGAAAAATATTTTGTTCTTTATAGAGGTGACAGAGAAAAGCTGGATTGGCGTTTGGCATTGATGGGATGCAACCTCGTTGAGTTTGAACAGAATTGACTGGTACTGAAGCAGCATTTTCAACGCTTTTACCTTAGCTTCTTCGTCAAGGTGCTGCCATGAAGAGTTTTCACCCGCACTACAACCACTTGCGTGGCAGGTATGTGCAACCTCACCGTATGTTGTCCGTGGGCATCGGAGGCGGCAATCAGGGCTCCGTTAAGTGCGAACACCTGCACATGCGCCAAGTCCTCACCCTGCACGTCAATCCAGTTACCACCTCTCACCATGCGTAGCGAGCTTTGTGTTGCGTCTATATGAGTAGTTTCGTCAGGATAAACGCTGTGAACACTGTTGATGAACGATAGTTCAAAGGGTGCACAATTCTCGTTCCACAAATCACACTCCCCACCGTCTACCATGCCCATCAACGCCAATCGGTATATACGGTTGTTGATGACGCATAAGTTATCTTTGTTCTTCAACCATCCTGTAACAAATGTTTCATCATCCCCTCCACCTAACAAGTTGTATTGCTTTTGAGCATCGCTGCCCAAAGATATGCGTTGCTGAGTTTGCGTATCAATCAGGCAAAGCGTCAATTTGCCGTTGTAGGTAGCTTGTGGTGCGAGCTTCATGACCACTCCAATCTTGAGCAATGGATTGCCACTGAGGTCTACGTTCGTGGGCGATATGGTAGAACCGCTGTTGTCTTGCACCATGCCTAAGAGTTGTACGAAAAGCTTGTCGCTTGGCTTAGCGGCCTCCACCTGCAACGTAGACGGCTCGTTGCCATGTACCATGCCCACCGTGGCAATGTTTTCGGCATCATATTGCTTGATTACCTCCACCTTCAATTTGTATTTCTTGGGTTGCAGGTTATCGGGCAAGCTCATGTCCACCCTCACCTCGGTCTCGGCAAACATCTCAAAGTCCACCACACCTGCTGTTTGTCCAGTGGCAACCGTATGGTCATCATCGTCCACGAGCGACACCCTCACTGTGCCATCGAACGGTGTACCCGTGAGTTTGCGTATCGTCAGGCACAGCGTAGCCTTGTTGCCGGCAGTACATGGTTTGAGCGTATAGGGATGTGAAGCCAGCGCAAAAGGAGCCTTGCCATCGGGTTTCTCGAATATACGCACATTGTTGCCCTGCACCTGAAAGGCTATGCGTGGTGCCGTTTTCATCTTGCACCATACTCCATAGGTGGCATTATTTTTAATACTGGCGCATACAGCCTGCAAATAATAACGTCCATCGGCAAGGTCTTCAAGATTCATCGTAAACGTGCAAGCATCATCAATCAGCTGTCCCGATTGCAGCACGCCACCGTTATACTTGCCGCGCTCTGCGGTGTATCCGCCATTGTCGTGCCATGCCGATGACACTACTTTTACTTGTTCGCCCTGCTCGTTGTACACTCCCAAGCCAATATCACCGGCAAACGTTCCGTCGGCTTGATTCTTAAAGTGATGATAGCTAACCATCATTGGTTGCCGTTTGTTGGTGGGCATATTTCCAACTACGGTCATGTCGCCTTCCGAGTTGAAACACAAGTTGGGGGCGTCGTCAGCAAGTTCGGCATCAATGGGTGCGCTTCCCGGTTTATTAGGATGCACCAAGACAATCTGCACCTGCTTGTTGAAAGAGAGTGGCTTTCCTCCAAACTCCTGTCCTGTGGTAGCAAGGTTCAGTGCTGTGACGGAGAAGTAGCCGTCGCCACCGCCTCCCCAACCAAAGTTCATGTGAAACAGGTTGTCCTTATCCACACCGTCTACCACCCATGCGTGTCCGCTACCGCCCGACTTCACACTGCCACTGATGTACACAGGGAAGCCGTTTTCTATCTCCTTGCGCAATATCTGGGTGAAAGCAGCTGCACCCTCATCTGACTTGTTGAGCATGGAGGTGGAATAATTGAAATACGTTTTCAGTGCCTTGGCAGCCATGAAGGTTTGTGCACCGCTGGATGTGGGGGTATACTGCATGTTCACCGACACGCCCACATCACGCATGAGCAGCGCCACGGCATCGCAAGCCTCCGCATCGGCAAGTGCCATGCGTGTGTTGTATTTGGGCAACATCTTGCCCCATTGGTATACCGACTCACTGAAATCCACGCTCATCGTACGGTTGTCATAACTCACCTTGTACGAGTAGCTACCCTTTCCCCGCTCAGGCCAGCGGTGATAATACATGATTTGTGCCACCGCCGTAGCCACACATCCCGTGAAGTTGTACCCCGTACGACGACTGTAAGGGTCATCTTGATTCCATGCCGTTGTAAGCAACGGAGCTACCTCCTTTCGGTAAGGGGGTGTAGTGGTAACGGTAGCTCTTGTGCTGGGTTGTCTTTGTATTTGGTGAAAGGCGTCACGATAGGCACTCAGCAGGAATTTAAGTTCCTCACTTGCACGCAACGTGTCGAGCGTTCCTGTGTGCGAGTAACCCAACACTTGTCCCATGTCATCATCGCCTGCCACTACTACGAAACCTCGTCCGTGACGGTCGTTATAAATATAATAAGGTGGTGTACGATGCGAAGCCCTCGTTGCAGGACGTTCCGAAAGGTTCACATTGACATATTTGCGGGCAATGCTTATCGACTTGTCCACTGTTACTATCTTGCCCAAGGTGGGAATGCTCACCGTCGTGGCAAGCACAATGCCCCATAAGGTGGGGCTTAACCATCTTTTAATTTTCATTTTTTTAGTCTTGTTTGGTTTGGACTACGAAAGTATGATACAAAGCCACTAACCACACCGACAACACAAAAGGTGCGGTGAGCGTAACAAACCCCATGTGCAAACCTGCATACTGCATCAGCAACGAGAGTAGCAAGGCTATCAATGCTTTGACGTGAGTACACGAGCCAACGCCAAGAATGTTGGTAACTGCCAAAACCGCAAGTATGGCATTGTAGCCATACATACCGCTGTTCACCGAGGTGGTACTGACAAACGGCACGCTCACCACGGCGAGACACAGTCCGCAGGCGACAAGCGACTCCACGCCCATCTTGCGTGAATTGACACAAATGGCAAGAAAAAACAACAAACCTGTGAGCAGGTTGTTGCCTTGAAGCATGATTTGTCCAAAGCTCAGTGAGGCGGCTCTAATCAGCGAGAAACTTTCCGCAGTACCAGCAGCTGTCGTTGCTGGCAGCTGTAGCTGTGGAAAAACGTGACTCAACAGCAGCATTGCCCAGGTGATGAGTACGAAGGGGGCGGTGAGCGTAGGTACAAACCGTTGCCGCTCGAACAGTCGCGTCACCAGCGCAGACAGCACACATGCCACTACCATGAGCAAAACAGAGGCGGCATGAATGGGCATGAAACAGGGTACAGCAATACCTACCAGCGCAGCGTTGAAGCCATACAAGCCGTTCTGAATATTTTTAGCGTCATATCGAAGGGCAACAGCTGTACATGTGCCGATGGCACTACCAGCCAAAGCAAATATGCACATGAGGAGGGAGTTGCAACCAATACCTGCAAGCATCAGTGCGCCCGACAGCGCATTGCCTTGAAACATGACTTGTCCCACACCACGGAATATACTTTTCATCATCTGCATTGAGTTGTCACTTAAGAAGTGTTTTTGTTCGTTTCAGCGCACAAAATTACGTAAAAGTTACGATATATACGTAAAAGAGAACTAAAAAACGGGAATATAATCCTTAACGACTCTCCTTATTCACGAAATAAGAGTAAAAGTGTACATTATCATCTGTAATCGACCCTCGGTCTAAGGTGTAGATCGAGGGTCGATTACAGATGATAATATGGAGTCAAAGAACCTATTGAGCCGGAATATCCGCTCATCAAGCGCAACCAGTTGGTGTTCACTTATTTCCATTTTGCATGCGATAGGCCATTGACCAATGCCACGTTACGTTATGCACTGGCTTTGGCCGATAAAGGATGGCAACAGGCATGTCGAGATGATGAGGCTTTGTATCGTGGGCTGAATATCGTGAATGGCAAGGTCGTGTTTAAGGCGGTGGCCGATGCCTTTGGTTTGCCTTATGAACCGTTGAAGTTGTAGTGGGATTGAATCGTTAATGAAGCGAAGATAATATATTATGGTAGAGCCGGAGTGTACTCTGTTTTGAGGTAAAAAATA
>NZ_JRPT01000054.1:0-27107 GCF_000762865.1 Prevotella sp. S7 MS 2
CGGTTTAGATGTTTAGGAAGTGTGTGCCGGTTTAGTTAGTAGCACACGCCTGATACTGTTTTGAGTCTGTTTGTACCAGTGTTTGTCAAGGTGCATTTTCAGTTTTCATGTTTTTGTCATAAATAGTAGGTTGATTATTTAGTTGATTTATATACTTCTATGATTTGTTGTTCATCGAGTCTTTTACTAGATGAGCTGCGGAAATCTACACCTGAAGCCATGCCTATGCATTGCAATATGATGTCGAGCGACTGTCCGTAGAGTGTTCCCGTAAATGAAGCTGCATAACATTGCTTGTCACGCACCACGAAGTTTACGGCGTATTTTTTCGATAGTGTGTGTAGCACCTCTTGCATTGGCGTCTGTTGGAACATCAGGTTTCCGGTGTGCCATGATGTTACTACGTCTACTTCTGCTTGCGATACGTCCAGTTGCATGGTATTGGTGTTCCAGCGGGCCATTTGTCCCGGAACGATGGGTTGCTCCGTAGTACGCTTGTCTCTGCCTTGATAGATGACGCTTACCTTACCCTCTTGCAATGTCACGGTCATATTTGGGTCTTGCTTGAAAGCTTCGACGTTGAAGTGTGTACCGTATACTTTTACCTTAGGGCCATGGGGTGTTTGCACGATGAATGGATGTTTTGCGTCTTTAGCCACGGCAAAATAGGCTTCTCCATCTACGATGACATTGCGTTCGGAACTGAATCTGCGCGGATAGCGAATGGTAGATTGAGAGTTCAGCGTCACGTGTGTGCCATCGGGTAGAGTGGTGCGAGCCACCATACCCGGTGTCGCTGTGAGTGCCACTATCTCGTATTTCTCGCGTTGTTGCTGTATAAATAGGTAGACAGCTGCCATTAATATGGGTATTAATAGCACGGCAGCCACGCGTTGTATACGCATTGTCATGATGTGTAAGCGTGCTTGTCGCATGCGTTTATGCAGTTGGTGTAAAGCTCCGTCTTCGTCTCCTTGCAGTGTAGACTGTAGTGTATCTACATATTGTAATGCCGAAGTTTCATGATTCTTTATATCTTCGTTTACCTCGTTTTCTGCAATCCATGCTTCTACACGTGCGGCATCGCTCGCGTCTAATTTCCCCTCTATATAATAAGGTAAGAGTTGGTTTATGTCAAGGTTATCTGTTTTCATTGGTTATTTATGTCTTATCTGTATGACAGTTGAGAAATCAATGTTCATAAACTTTTGCACAACTTTTTTCATGTTTATTCTGTTTTATTCCAAAATACTGCTGCTGTTATCTATCTTTCGGCTACAAATAGTAGTATTTATTAGCCCGTTTTTACTACTTTTGTAGTCTTGTAGTTGATATAGTAATTAGCAAATCATGAAAACATTAGATTTCCATCAAGACGACATGTTGTTGTTTTCACAGTCGTGTGAAGGCAATCGTCGTGCCTTTGATGCATTGTTTTGCAAATACTATAAACCTCTGTTAGCTTATGCTCGTCGTTTCGTAGAGGGCAATGATGCCGAAGAAATTGTTCAGAACCTGTTTTTATGGTTATGGGAGAATGGCGAGCATGTGGATATTAGGCAGTCATTGTCGGCTTATCTCTTTCGTACTGTTCACCATCGTTGTTTGTTGCTTATTGAGCGTGGAGCGGCTCGCCAACGTGCCTATGCAGCTTATTGGCACGATGAGAATGATGCTGTGGGAACTGAACTTAATCGTTATGAACAAGAAGAATTGATACGTTTATTGAAGATTGCGCTCGATGAATTGCCTGCTACCTATCGAGAAGCTTTGATAAGTCATCGGTTTGGTGGCTGTACGTATCATGAAATAGCCGAGAGTCTTGGTGTTTCTCCTAAGACAGTAGATTATCGTATACAGCGTGCCATCAAGATGTTGCGCGACATATTGGTTAAGAAAGGAGCCGGCCAGCTCATACCTATTCGCAAGATGTTGAGCTATTTGATAGATAGTATTGGGATGTGTTAGGAAGATTTAATCTTGTTTTTGCTCATAACCTCGGCTGTTTGTCAACCCAATATCATCTCCCTTTCTTTTAGAAAGGGATGGGGTGAGGTTGTTGCAAAGCCCTTTCAGCATTTTTGCATGGGCGTTTCAGCATTGCTGCAAAGCTGAAACAGCAATGTTGCTAAGGCGGGGCAGCAAGTTGAGTTTTTGAGTATGTGAGTGTATAAGTTGATGAGTTGTTGTATAAAACTTTCTGTATGTAAGCTATCAGGCGGTTCATTGAGTTTGCCGATGCTACGATTGTAAAGTATCTACAATCCCTCTTATTCCCTTTGCTCCGGTCATTTTATCGGGCAAAGAGGCGATAATGGGGGAGAGAAATTGGCGTAAGGCGGCATCATGGAGGGTGCTACGATGGCGCATGCAGTCTTCGATGACGCTTTGGAGACGACGAAGCGGGAAGGCTTTCAAGACGATGAGGCGGGCTGTTTGTTCGCCTAATATCCGGTTATCAATAGTAGATAGGTGGGTTCCTATGGCCCAAACTTCGGCGGCGTAAGTGCGCACGATGGTGTCGTAATGTACCAAAGCGGTGGCAAGGAAGAGCAGGTCGGTCTCGTTCCACGGTTCTTGGTAGTCCATAAGCCATTGCAATGCGCCCATGTATGCCTTGGTATAAAAAGTTTGTTTGTGGTTGAATACCGCACACTTGCGCAGTATTTGCGCCAGCACAATGGTAGCGTGGTGTGGAAATACGCTAAGGTGAAGGTCTGCTTGTGGCTCCATGAACCATTCCTTTTGGAAGTTCCACAATCTTTCCTGCCACAGTATGGGCTGCGTAGGGCTATATAACAGCTTTGAACTATAATCGAATTGCAGTTGTTTGAAGTCTTGTTTGGGAGCTAATTGCGATGAGAGGGGGAGTTGTCCCGTCCATAGTGTCCATGCCCGATGGTTGAAATAGAAGTCGGAAAATTCAGTCCGCATGGCTTCGGGATGATTTCTTAGATTCACGGTCAGCCATGCTTCGGGGTATTCGTAGTGCTTACAAGGCGTAAAACGATCGTTGATGAGATAGTCCATCAACTGTTTGAGTTCGCCCGAAAGATTGATGTTGACAGGTTTGTCGGTCTGCCATGTGCATCGGTCCAGTGCCACCTGCAAGTCGTAAGGCGAGGGCTTGAGTCCGCGTTGTTCGTATTCGGCAAGTCTTTGAATCAGTATGTCGGCGTCGATGTAGCCTGGTCGATGTGTGGGAACGGACAGAACGACAGGATTTCCTGCCTCCATCATACCGATTAATTCTAGTAAGAACAGCCTGAAAGCGTCTAGAGGATCGTCGGTATTATTGTAGATGCGTAGGTCTTCGAGTGGGGTAAAGACCACCCCGTTAATTTTCTTCTTGCCTAATATTCCTCTTATTAAGAGGTCAGTCAGTTGCTTGCCCTTACTGGCTTTGGGGGCAAAGCGTTGTTGTAAACAGAGTCCGAACTCCAATAAATAGCTGGCCAAGATCGCTTGCAGATATCTTTCGGTCACGCCGATCCACGCCTTGGCACGGGCAAAGACCGATTCCAAGTGTGTTTGGTCGGCTTCTTCGAGTCGTGGGAACCACTCTGCTACTGCTGATACGATGGTCCAAATCTCCAACGGGTCGGTGGTATCAAACAGTCGACTGAGCGAAAATATAAATTCATCTTTGTCTTGAATACTTGCCAATCGGTTCTCTTCCATGCAGTAAGGATGCGGTTGTGAAGCCTCTAAGGTCGGTAGCTCCGGTTGTGAAGCATTGATTTGCTGTTGTAGTTCGGCTAGTTTTTCACCGCTATAAGTAGCTAACAACTTACTGGCACGCTTCTTAATGGAGTCATTTTTGTGCATGAGCAGTTGGCTCAGAGCCTCGTATACCTTCTCTCTGCAGTCAGGATGCGATTTTATCAAGACTTCGTAAGTGGAGCAGATGACGGTAAGACTATTGGCCGGGAGGCTGAAGAGCAGCGACTGTGTAGTGTCTATATAAGGTTGAATCGAGAAGTTGCTGGCCTTTACAATCTGTTTCAATAGTTTCAAGATTGCGTTTTGTGCTCGCGATTTGACCGTGTAGAGTGTTTGGATGAGGCTGTCTTGTCGCTCTAGAAGCTCTTCGTTCGTGGGTTGGTAGGCTTCCAGTAGGTCGATAAACCATTTTTCCATCAGGTTACCCATACCTAGATTCAGCCCCGCGATGGTTTTGTCGAGCAGCTTCCGACTGCTGATTCGCCCTGTTTTGGTACATGTGAGAAGAAGGGCTGAGATGCTTTCGTCTTTGTGAGTTTTACCCTCTGCGAAGGCTATCTTGGCTCTTTCGTCTTGGTGATAAATAAATGTGGGATACTCAAATAGATACCATACGTGTTCGTTTAGCGTGACTGGCAATTGTAATAGTTTGCTACTGTCGAAACTGATATCGCGGTTTCCCAGCCTAATCTCATGAGCCTCAGCCATCAAATCGGCTATTCGCTCCGGTTTCGGTAGCTTAATGTATCCGTCTTCTGCCAATTTTAAAATGTTGTGATAGCCGTAACGCTGGCTGCTGAAAGGTACTTCGTCTATCTGTTTATTGAGCCATTTAGGATTGTATATGTCGAGAATACTGCGAAAGAGCTCTATATCGTTCTCTCTCATGGCATAGGAATAGCTTTCTTTTCCGTTGCTTGTGAGTATGGAGGTGGCGTCCAAGAAGATGGCCCGGTCGTGGCTGCACGAGGTAAAACTTTCTCCTATAGGAGTCTTTTTACTCACCCAATAGAGGTCTTGATTCACCTTTGACAACTCGCGCCGTTCTTTTTCGGTCATGGCTGCCAATTCTTTGATATACGGCAGGAGTATATCTTGTCGGTTTTGGGGACTATCTTTATACCTTTTGGCGAGCTTGGTAAAGCGCTCTATGCGTTCTTCTTTTTCCATCCTACAAGTTTTCTAACGGCTAAAATATGTTTGCACACGCCTCGTTCGCCTTGGTGTTTGCTGTGCCATTGACATGTGCAACGCTCCTGATTCTTATCTAATACCACGGTATGGCGCACTCCGCTGTCGCCCATGACCAATGCTTCTACACGGTCGTTCGATACGGAAACCAGTTGTATGCGGTCTTCGTCGATGAGTTTGATAGCGTTGGCGGCGCGCGGATTCAGCTTCATGATGCGTTCTAATTTAAACGGTAGGCGACGATAGAAGAAACTGTTTTCGTCTAGATCGAAGCCCAATAAGCCCATGGCAGCGAGTCGGATGGTTACTTGGTCTACCTGTTTGCGGTCGATACCTTGCTCTATAGCGAAGAGGTCGGCATTGAATTGCTGATTGGAAAAACTGTAGTTGTCCATGGCCGAGAGCCACTTTTCGGGCATATCGTCCATTAAAGTGTCAAGCGCAGCACCCTCTCCTGAAAAGCCACGGTAACTGTCGCGTGACAGCGAAAGGCTGAATTTCACAGTTCCGAAGTATAAAGTAAAGATAGTGATTTGGTCGTTGGGATGTGTAAAAATGTGCAATTCATCGGCCAACGGCAATAAAGGTTCGAGCAAACGCAGCCGATGTATGCCTCCGATGCAGATGGCATCGGTTGCCGGTATGGGCGAGAAGATGGGGCGGCCGCCTCGCGTTTGCAAGTAGAAGTCGGTTTTGGGGGCACCCTTGGGAACCGACTGGAAGAGCTGTAATAGTTGCATTCGGTTGAACCGATGCCTGCAAATGGCTTGCGATTGGTAGATTTGGACGGTGGTCAACCCCTTTATCCACTTGGTAGGCAGGGACACTTTGCGTTCTACAGCCTTTGTTTTAGTTGTATAAACACCCACCTCTTTGGTTCCGACAGAGACTGTCAGACGGTCGGTTTGCCCCATCATGTTCAGGGCATTGAGCATGGGTTGGTTGAAGTCTACGTTGGTTGTGCCATTGTCTAAGAACTCTCCTGTGTGGCCATCGGGCATTATGTCGACTCTGGCATAGACGCCGGCGCATCCCGAAAAGCCCTCGAAGCGTAGCCTATCGTTGCCCGCTGTGACGATAGGATCGCGTATGGCAGCCCAATTAATGGTAAAACTAGACTGTACAACTTTGGATAATGTCACCAAACACCGGGCTAAAATAAACGGTTGAATAATGTTGCCGTAAAAGAAACAGGGTGCCTCGCCGCGCCTCACCTCGCTATATTTGGCGAGGAACAACTGCTCTTCATCATCGTGTTTGGTCAGTAATGAGGGAGTCGAATAGCGATAGGTGGTGGTAGACATGGCTTGAGTTAAGAGTTAAGAGTGAGGAGGTAGGAGTGAAAGATGAAACGTTAGGAGTGAGAAGTGAGGAGTTATCAGGAGTTAATAGACGATAGTTTCGCTCTTGAATAGATGAATTAATGGCCGATAATTCCCGTTGCACATGAGCACGACTAACTCCTATTAACTCCCTTTTTACTCCTTCTTAACTCCCAATAACTCCTAATTTATAGTTTATTGATTTCCGTTCTAGCCTTGTTTACAATCTTGGCAGCACTTTCTTTAGGAATGCGATGCTCGTCGAAAGCACTCAAAATCTGATTGATTTTCTTGAGTTTGGCAGGGCTGTTCTTAAACTCTTCGCGCAACAGACGTACTTTTTCGTAAGCCTGAATACCTGCTTTGAGACGCTCGAAACGAATGCTTGAGCGTGCACCGGGGTAAATCATATAGGTGTCACCGGCCGCCCAATTGCTGAAACGACTATCTTGTAGCGGATTTTCTACCCAACTCCAAATGGACCAACGTAGGTATCCGTCGAGCTTATCTTTTGCTGCATACCAGCCAAGGAACTCGGCTTCGGCAGGTGGAGAGAAAGTAAATGTGTTGGGATAAGCCTCCGAACAGCAGGTGTAATAGGTCGTTAGCTTGCCTTGTGCCTTGCGTTTGCGCTTCATCTCTTCGGTATATTTGTCTCTCAATGCAACGCAGAAATCGCTCAGTTCGCTTGAAATACCATTCTTCAATGAACCTGCCAACGAGATTTTAAAGTCGGGGTCGGCCGTGCGAATCAGTGCAATGGTCTTCTTCATCATGTCAAGTTCGCGCTCGTCCATGGATAGATAGGTGCAGTCGAACCATCCTTTCGCTTTCAGATGTGCAGCGAAGTCTTTCAACAAAGTGCCCCAAACCTTGGTGTACATCTCGTTTCCGGGTTCCATATTTAGGTACTTGAACTCGTCGGAAGCTTGGTCGAAGTAGCGGAATGTCAGCTCCCATGGAATCATGGAGTAGCAATAGATATTGCCTTTGATGCCTTCGCTGCGCATGAATTCCACGCATTTGTCGAAGACGGTAAAGTCGAACGACCACGTACCATCTACCTTCTTGGTCCATGTAATCATGGTGCGGAATGGGTCAAAAGTTTGTCCGTTCCATGGTCGATGCATGATAGAACATGTAATACTGCGCCCTCCTGCTTGGCGATAAAGTTGAATGTAGGGCTTCATTGCTTCCAAATGGGCGTCGCTCCAAGGCTCTACGCCGTGGTAACGAGCAATGGCGAAGGGGTTCTGCCATAGGTCTAAGTGGAACATTTGGTTGTCGGCTGTGGGCAACGTGCGCTTGATGACATTGATACGCAGCATCAGTCGTTTCAAGATGGTGTTGCCATCGCTCACCGTTGCCGTTGCTGTGTAAAGACCGGGTTGCGCATTTTGTGGCACGTCAATGCCTATCCAAGCCGCTTGAGTGGTCTTTGGCTTGACGGCAATAGTGTTGTTAAGATGGTCGATAGGGTCGGCCACGAGCGACGAATCGTATATGGAATGGTCGGGACGAACGCCACAACCGCCTTGTCCATCTTTGTTTAAGCCGTCTGTCATGACGTATCTGACGAAGCCTTTCAGTGCTTTTTGCGTAGAGATAGTGCTACCTTTACTTGATTGGAGGTCGCTCAATTCAATGCGAAGTTGATTGATGGGAGTAGCAGCAGAGACCACTAGTTGTTGCGAGATACGCTCTCCACGCCATGCAGTCTGTGTGATTGCGGTCACGACAGAGCCGGAGAAAGGCGCTTCTTTCTTGTATCTAACGTCTGTACTGCCCCAACTTATCACGTTGTTTTGCACACTTTGCCATTCGGCAGTGGCTGTTTTGGGATTTGGTAGTTCGTTGTAAACGGTGATAGGTTGCTGTGCCCATACAGTTGTTGACATCATTGAGAGCACTAACAGACTTTTAATTTTTAGGTGTTTCATGAGGTTTTATAATGGGTTAGTAATTATGTTTTCTGGTAAATATAGGCTGATTTCATGATGGGGAGATTGGTTTAAACCAATCTGATACCCCCTTCTTCAATCGTAATGAGCCTTCGACGGTATAAATCTCCAATGGCTTTCTTATAAGTTTTTTTGCTAACTTGGAAGCGATATTTAATTTCTTCGGCGTCACTCTTGTCTCCCAATTCGCAGAATCCATCGTGTTCTTCCAGATAAGTAAGCAGTTGATCGGCGAATTCTACGGTCTCTCGGCGTCCTGTTTGTTGCAAGGTGATATCGAGTTTTCCATCCGGTCGTACGTTGCTAACATATCCTTTTAATCGGTCACCGGTATGGATGAGTTTGAAAAGTTGGTTCTTATACACTAGTCCGGGGAAGAGATTGTTGACAATAACTTTGAATCCAAGGTCGGTCTTCTGCCATACCAGTACGTCGACCTCGTCTCCATGGTGATATTCGGGCATCGATTTGTCCAAGTAACGGTCTATCTTTGCCGAGGCCACAATACGGTAACTATCGCGGTCTATATAGATGAATACGATGTAACTCTTTCCTTTCTCCATACGCATCTTTTGTTCGCGGAATGGGCAGAATAGGTCTTTCATCAATCCCCATGACAGGAATGCACCGTATTCATTGACCCATGTGCACTCCAAATAAGCGAAGTCGCCCACCTTAGCTAGCGGATGCTCGGTAGTGGCAATGAGTCGTTCGTCTTGGTCGAGATATAAAAATACCTCCAATTCTTGGCCTATTTCGAACGTTTCGGGTACATACCGGTTGGGCAATAATATCTCTCCTTCCTCTCCACCGTCAAGGTATAAGCCGAAATCTACTTGCTTTACAATCTTCAAGCGGTTGTAATCACCGAGTTTAAGTTCATTCATTTTCTTTCGTTATTGGTTGTTCTTGGGGTGTAGGTGTGGCGTTGGTCTCTCGCTCTATCATTCCATCTTTCAGGTGAATAGTGCGGTCGGTGATGGCAGCGAGGCCTTCATCATGGGTCACAATGACGAATGTTAGGCCGAAATTGTCGCGCAGTTGGAAGAAAAGTTGGTGCAGTTCTTCCTTGTTTTTACTATCTAATGAACCCGAAGGTTCATCGGCCATGATCACAGCGGGATTGTTAACGAGGGCTCTAGCTACTGCTACGCGCTGCTTTTCACCCCCAGATAGCTCGCTAGGTTTGTGATTAGCACGTTCCGTTAGGTTCATGAATTCGAGCAATTCCATGGCTCGTTGCTTTGCTTCACTGCGCCCCATACCGGCTATAAATGCAGGTATCATGATGTTTTCAAGGGCAGTAAACTCCGGTAACAACTGATGGAATTGGAATACAAAACCTATATGCAGGTTGCGGAAGTTGCTTAGTTTGTTGGTCGAAAGGCCACTCACGTTGACTCCATCAAACTCAATGGAACCGCCATCAGGCTTATCCAGTGTTCCCATGATTTGCAATAGTGTGGTCTTTCCTGCTCCCGATGGCCCTACGATGCTCACGATTTCTCCTTTATTAATATGGAGATCGATTCCTTTCAGCACCTGTAGTGAGCCGAAACTCTTGGTTATTCCTTTAATATCTATCATATTTATGATACTTAATTTCTTCTAAACCCTTTTCTCATCCATTCTCTTAGACTTTCATACGCGCTCTTCACTTCCGTGTGTTGAGGCTGTGCGAAAGTCATACTATCGATGGGTTCGCCATGCTGGTCGGGGAAGATGATGAGTAGATTCTGCCCATGGAAGTAGCGTGTAATCTCTTCCGGGAGATACTCTTGGGCGTTCTTATACGATACAGTTCCTTTACGTGCGGTCACTACAACAAACAGGTGGTCATGCCCAACTGTGCTAGCTAACTGTGGAATCTCGTTCCAATGGGGCATAGAGTGGAACTCTACACGGATATGAGGGTGGCGATTGTGTACATATTGTTGTATCAGACTCAGTGTGTCGTTGCGTCCGTGGAAGAAGATACGACATTCTAAATTCTCTGCCAAACGCGACAGTCGTTCGAGCCAACGATAGAATCCCGGCTCGTATTCGGCTCTTGATGGCACAGCCACTTGAATCCTGCGGATGGTGTTGAGCGGTTGTTTCAGGCGGGCAAAGAATATCTGTCGGTAGAGTCCATTGAACAAACTCTGTTGGAATTGTCCCCAGAATCGGCTCGAAAGTTCTTTATGCATGTGGATGCCGATGATGATTTCGCTGGCTCGAAATTCCGTGAATGCGTGCTTGATACCATTGGCTATGTTGGCCGCCACGCGCACTTGAGTCGCCATCTGTACATCGGCAGCTGCAGCAAAGCGTGTCAGTCGGTCGAGCAGTTGGCGTCCCTCGTCCATGTTTCGATGCATGTCTACATCGTCATACACCACGTTGAGTCCCACCACATCGCGATGTAGCTTGGGATTACGCATCAAGATGGCCATGTTAACCAGTTGCTCTGCATATTCGGGATACTTCACCGGGATGAGGATATGCTCGTCGTCGGCATTCTGGTTTTCCTCTTGTGGCAACTCTTTATTGCGTAGGATAATGGCTTGGGCAGACCGTTCGGTGACGAGAGTCGAGATGATACAAGTACAAAGTATCATGATGACCACCCCGTTTAAGATGCTGTCGTCTACCAGATAATGCCCCGACGATATCTCCAGCGTACGTCCCACCATCACCATGGCGATGGCTCCGGCGGCATGAGCCGACGTAAGACCGAACATCATGTGACCCGATGACCACGGCAAACGAAGTCCCATGCAAGTCAAGTAGGCCGCCAAGGCCTTACCTAAGGTTCCGAATACCGTCAGACAAGCAACTACCCACAGGATGTTGCCACCCTCGAAGAGCAGCCTCACATTGATAATCATGCCCACCCCCATCAAGAAATAAGGGATAAAGAGGGCATTACCGATAAACTCGATACGGTTCATTAGGGGTGACACGTGGGGAATATATCTGCTCAAGATGAGTCCGCAAAGGAATGCGCCGAAGATACCTTCCAGTCCCACGATATTGCTAAGGGCTGCCGACAGCACCATCATAGACATGACAAAAATAAACTGCATCACGGCATCGCTGTATCTACGCAAAAACCAACGCGTCAATCTAGGGAGTACCAATATCATTCCCAGACCGAAAACAGCAAACTTCAAGACGAATAATAACCAAAAGCCAAGTCCCGAACTGTTGCGGTGTGAGGCCACGATGGCAGCTAATACAATAAGTGCCAACAGCAATGAAATCATTGTAGACCCCACACTTAGCATCACACTTGACTTGCGTTGCAAACCGTATCGGCTTACGATGGGGTAGGCCACCAGCGTATTGCTCGACATGATACAGCCGAGAATTAAAGCTCCGGCAGCCGAATAGCCCAGCATACCAACTCCCATAAAATAGGTGAGAGCAAACGGAATGGAGAAAGTTATGAGTCCGAAGATGAGTATTTGTGCCTTGTTTCGTCGCATAGCCTCGGTGTCCATTTCAAGCGCGGCTAGGAACATGATGTAGTAAAGTCCCACCTTTCCGAATATCTCGAACGAAGAGTCGCGACTCAAGATGTTGAGTCCGTACTGTCCGATAAGCACTCCAGCGAGCACCATACCGATGATATGAGGAATGCGCAACTTGCCCATAATAATGGGGGCAAGCAGAATAATGACCAGAACGACGAAGAAAATCAGCGTCGGATCGGTTATGGGGAAGTATTGAGATATACTCAGCATCTTTACAAAGATGGTATTAACGAGAGCAATGAAAGTTTACTTTCTTATTGCCGAGTGCTACCTATTTTATGCAAAGATAATGGAAACGCCTCAAAAGACAAAAGAAACATTCCGATTTCTTCGCTTTGATAGTTGCCACTTATGGTGTGGAATGTCTATATGGTTCATCACCTTTTCAATGCCATGGATAATTCTTTTTTGGGGTATTAACATAAAAACACTATCTTTGTAACTAGCTAACCGTATGTTTAAATTAATTTTCTTAGCCTATGAAATGGTTATACGGATTCCTCTTCGTGTTGGTTGTTACAGCTTCATGTCGGCAACGTCGTGCTGCAACATTGGTGAAAATACATCAGCCCGATTCCATCGTTGTTGGTTTCTCGCCCGGTTTTGTGATGCCTTATGAGCGTCGTGCATGGATTGTTTATCCCGATAGTACAGCGAAACAACGCATCATTTATTTTACTCCAATGCACGATTCTATCGTTTATCAACCTGTATCAAAGCACGTGGCTCGGCGGTTGTACGACCTTACTAGGCTACTTTTTGTCACTCATAGGGTCCCCGACGTTGTCAAAGCCAATACAGATATGAGGGAGACCGACCAGCCTTCTCTTGACATAGATGTGTTTGATGGGGTACAGACTATTAGCTATGGTTACTATTTGGGCTATCCTAAGGCTGTGTATTCGCGTGCCCTGCAATGCCTGATAGATTTCGTATATAGAGGAAAAGAACTTATAGGTTATCAATTGGTCAAAGAACCGGCTGTCGAGAAATTGTCACTTCTGTCGGTGAATATAGTAAAAAGATTTGTTCCCGATTCAGGAAAGCTAATTCATAAATCTTGGACAATTGAACGTAATAAGGAAATTTCTTTTTTCACTGATACTACTTTGCTTGATAAAAGTGGGCACGTCGGTGACATTAGAAGTTCCAAAGAATATACATTACTGAGCCCTAGGGCTGATAAAATCAAAGGTCTATCTTTCTCTATCTTTAAGAAAATACCTGCCGATGTAATTCGTAGGAATGTACATGGAGAGAAGAATGTGGGCAAAGAGAGCATTCAAATAATTTTAGACTTTGATGTGCGAAATGTCATTTATACGATAGATTTATCTCATAAGGACGTGGTTTATAGTGCTGACTTCCAACAGTTGTTGGATGAGTTGCCCTGAATGAGGAAATAAATAGATGGATTGGGCGAATGCAATTCGCACCTACAAGGGCTCCCCTTCGCCCTCTCTCCAAAAAGAAAGGGAGCATAAAGAGAAGTGGGTAGAATACCATTTGTCGTTTTAAACAACTGTTTTGATGATGCAATAGGATTCGTAGGGACGCGACATGTCGCGTCCGCAGGCTGTATATATACTACAAGGATGACACCAAGAGACTGTAAATTCCCCCACGGACGCGGCATACCGCGTCCCTACAGAAGCCTCTCCCCATTCATTATCTCCCTCGTTTTCTGTCGCACCAGCTGAGCCGACGCGACTACTCGGTCGATGACCAATGGCTCTCCAATAGGAGAGGGAGTAAGGAATAAAGCTTTTCCGTCCTACAATTTAAAAACTTATCAACTCAAAAACTTACAAACTGCCCCCTAAACTCGTCTACTCGTTAACTTGTTAGCTTGTCTACTAACAAATTGCAGCGGCTCTTCAGCATCGCTGCTAAGCCCATTCAGCATTGCTGCAGAGCCTAGACAGTGTTGTTGCCTAGCCCTTGCAGTGATTTAAGAGTTATGGTTGAGGAGTGAGAAGTGGTGAGTTTTTGTCGGTCATAGATAAGTAATAAAAGGTAAAAAAGAGGTGAATGGATAAATTGAAATTGATAAAATGATAGCCTGTAGAGTGATTTTATGACAATTTGTGTGTGCTGTTACGTGGAAAATTGTAATTTTGCAAACAAGATAAAGTATTCATTTAAACAAGTATCGATTATGAAAGTAGCAATTGTAGGAGCAAGTGGTGCAGTGGGACAAGAATTCCTTCGCATTCTTGCCGAGAGAAACTTCCCGATGGATGAGTTAGTTCTTTTTGGTTCAGAACGTAGTGCCGGCCGAAAGTACGAGTTCAAAGGTAAGCAGTACGAAGTTAAACTGTTACAGCATAACGATGATTTTAAAGATATAGATATTGCTTTCGTGTCTGCCGGTGGTGGCACTTCAAAAGATTTTGCAGATACGATTACCAAGTATGGGACGGTGATGATAGACAATTCCAGTGCTTTCCGTATGGACGCAGATGTGCCATTGGTGGTGCCCGAAGTGAACGCTGCTGACGCCTTGAATCGTCCTCGTGGTATCATTGCCAATCCAAACTGTACCACCATTATGATGGTAGTGGTGATGAAACCGATTGAAGACTTGAGCCATATCAAGAAGATTCATGTATCTTCTTACCAGAGTGCGAGTGGCGCAGGAGCCGCCGCCATGGCCGAATTGCAACAACAATACAAGGAGATTGTGGAGACTGGAGCGGTGAAGACCATTAAGAAGTTCCCCCATCAGTTGGCTTACAACGTGATTCCCCAAATTGATGTGATGACGGAGACTGACTATACAAAGGAAGAAATGAAGATGTTCCACGAGACTCAGAAGATTATGCATAGCGATGTTCGTACGTCGGCTACCTGCGTACGTGTGTCTTCTCTGCGTTCACATTCGGAGAGTGTATGGTTTGAAACCGAGCGTCCGTTGAGTGTAGAAGAGATTCGTGAGGCCTTGAAAGTGGCTCCCGGTGTGACGTTGAAAGACGATGCGCAGAACTATGTGTATCCCATGCCGCTCGAAAGTGCGGGTCATGACGACGTGTATGTGGGTCGTATTCGTAAAGATTTGGCCGATGACAACGGCAATACATTGTGGCTTACGGGCGACCAAATACGTAAAGGTGCTGCGCTGAACGCCGTTCAGATAGCCGAATACCTGATAGAAGTGGGTAACGTGAAGTAAGATTTCAGGTGGAAAAAGAAATATCTCAATCAAGCGATTGAGCTGTAGAACATACAAAAGGGAAGCGATGGTCGCTTCCCTTCTGTTTTATTTGGCTGCAATACATTCAACCTCTACCAAGGCGCCTTTGGGCAAATCTTTCACCGCTACAGCCGAGCGAGCGGGATAAGGTTGGCTGAAGAACTCGGCATATACTTCGTTCATGGCTGCAAAGTTGGCCATGTCCGACAAGTAAACAGTAGTCTTAACCACGTGTGAGAGGTCGATTCCGGCTGCTTTCATGATGTTGGAAGCATTGGTAAGGCATTGGCGTGTTTGCTCTTGGATGCCTCCTTCGACGAAGTTTCCGGTCTCTGGAACAATTGGAATTTGGCCTGATGCATAAACGAAACCGTTGACCTCGATAGCCTGACTGTACGGTCCGATGGCCGCAGGAGCATTGTCTGTATGGATTGCTTTCATATTATATAGGTGTTTAAAGATGATGATAATATCATATCAGTTTATGTCTTGCAGATTAGCCCTGCCTTGAAGTTATCGGGAGTTAATCGCCTGTGCGGCGTTGGAGTAACGAGGGAAGTTAATAGACAAATGTCTGTTAACTTCAAGTCTCGAAGAGATGTTAACTCCCGATGACTCCTATTAACTTCTAGAATTGAGGAGATGGAATCATATCAGTTTGTATCCACGTTCGCGAAGTGCGTTCATGATTTGCTCTATCTGTTCATGGTTGCGAGTCTCGATGGTCACACGCAAGATGCAGGCATTCACCTTTTGGCGATTGATGGAGCGGTCGTGCTGTACTCCGGTGACGTTAGCTCCGAGGTTGGCAATGATAGATGATACCTCAACAAGTTTGCCCGGCTGGTCGTCGAGTTCTATATCGAACGTGCAAAGGCGGCCGGTTTTCACCTGTCCGCGGTAGATAACGCGGTTCAAGATGGTCAAGTCGATGTTGCCACCGCTCACGATACAGATGGTCTTCTTGCCTTTTACGGGTACCTTATTGTACATCACAGCAGCCACACTCACGGCACCTGCACCTTCGGCTACGAGTTTTTCGCGCTCAATAAGATGCAAGATGGCGGCGCAAATCTCGTCTTCGTTGACCGTCACGACGTCGTCTACATATTTAGAACAGATGTCGAATGTGAGCGAACCGGGTTCTTTTACCGCGATACCATCGGCTACGGTAGATACCGATGCCAGCCGTTCGGGCTTGCCATTACGCAGACTTTGTACCATGCTGGCGGCTCCCTCGGCCTGCACACCATAGACTTTGATGTCGGGACGGAGACTCTTCACGGCATAGGCTATGCCCGAAATAAGGCCTCCACCACCCACAGGAACGATCACAGCTTCCACATCCGGCAGCTGATCGAGAATCTCTAAGCCCACCGTTCCTTGCCCTGCTATCACGTTCTCGTCGTTGAATGGATGGACGAATGTGTAGCCTAGCTCGTCGCGAAGTTGCAGAGCACGCTGGTAAGCATCATCGTATACGCCCGGTACCAAGCATATCTCGGCTCCCATTTGACGTGTGGCTTCGACCTTACTAAAGGGAGCTCCCTCCGGTAAACAGATGAGAGACTTCACTCCCATGGCCGATGCGCCGAGTACAACTCCTTGTGCATGGTTGCCCGCCGAGCATGAAATGACACCTTTCTGACGCTCCGCTTCGCTGAGTTGTGATATCATATAGTAGGCTCCGCGTATCTTAAAAGACCCCGTTTTCTGCAAACATTCGGGCTTAAGATATACATCACATTCGGGATTTACATTGTAGGCATGCACCAAATTGGTCGGGCGAATAACCTCACTCAGTACTTTTCGGGCCTTTCGGAAGTTCTCCAGTTCTAGCATTTTTATTATTCTATGATTTTAAAACAGAGATATTCATAGCATATCTCTATTCTTCTTTGTGTGCAAAAATAATCATTTTTGTTGTTTTACAACTATGTATGCTTACACTTTTTGAGAAATATTCCGGTTTAATGAAATCTTTGTTGATTTGTCATACTATAACTTCCGAGGGCTCACGAAGCCTTGGACGTTGACGTGCTATGGCTCTGAGGTGTCTTAGTTAGATGGTAGTCGTTTGCTGTCGGAAGCTGCGTGGAGAGATTCCAAACTTCTTTTTAAAGGCTTTGCTCATGGCTGCAAGGTCGTTATATCCCGTTCTGTAGGCTATTTCGGATATGCTTAGGTCGGTGTTGATAAGCATTTTTCGACAATATTCCAGCTTAATATCACTGAGCCAAGAAGCGAAAGTGTCTCCCCGAACCTCGTATATATAGTTGGAAAGATGGCTTCTTTCCATGTTCATTGCTTCTGCTACATCGTCCATGGTGATATTGTTTTTGAGCAATGGAAACGGTTCTTGCAAGAGCCAATGGTCTATAGCATCGTTCAATAAGTCTCTTTCCTCCTCTGTTATGGTTGGTCTTTTCACCTTGTGCGAACTTAATAGGTACCACGTTATGGTACAAATATAGAGTATTTCTATATATTTTTGCCTGTTTTCGTTTGTTATTATTTGTTATGACAAGTTTATGAGGTGTGAATATCGTATTTTTAGCTATGCGAACTCTTCTAAGATATATAGTTGTGAGGTGTGTTTTTATCTCTTGGTGGCGGTTTATGATATGGCTGTTTCTGTATTTTTAGAATCTAAAACGATTGTGATATTTCTGTAGTAAAGCTTTGGTTTTTTATGTCCCTTAACTGTTTATTCTCTATAAAATGATTATATTTGTAACTGAAATATAGATGTGGGTTGACAAAACCTCACATGATAAACTCAAATATTAAATCAATTTATTAATTATACCAATCACTATGAACTCTAAACATCTGATATTGGGTGCATTGTTGTTATCTTCAATGGGCATCAAAGCACAGGTAAATGCGCCTGCTCCTATCGCTCCGTTGCCCGAAGCTCGGCAAGTTTCGTGGCAGAAAATGGAGACTTATGCCTTTATTCATTTTGGTCCAAACACGTATGGCGACCGTGAATGGGGCTTTGGAGATGCCGATCCGAAGTCTTTTAATCCCACGAAACTCGACTGTGAACAGTGGGCTCGCGTCCTCAAAAAGGGTGGTATGAAAGGTGTCATCATCACAGCTAAGCATCATGATGGCTTTTGCTTGTGGCCAACTATGTACACCGATTACAGTGTTCGCAACTCTCCTTATAAGGAAGGAAAAGGAGATATTGTCGGCGAATTGGCTGCCGCGTGCCGCAAGTATGGCTTGAAGTTTGGCGTATATCTGTCTCCTTGGGATCGACATCAGGGATTTTACGCTACTCCCATCTACCGAGAATACTTCCATGCACAGCTACATGAACTGCTAACCAAGTATGGTGAACTGTTTGAAGTGTGGTTTGATGGAGCCAATGGAGGTGATGGTTGGTATGGCGGAGCAAAGGAAACACGCAAGATAGATGCCAATACCTACTATGATTTTCCGCGTGCTTGGGCAGCAGTAGATAGTCTTCAGCCCAATGCTGTCATCTTTTCTGACGATGGTCCCGGTTGTCGTTGGGTAGGCAATGAGCGTGGTTTTGCGATGGCAACCAATTGGTCTTTCATCACTCCTTTCGCTATGCCACCGGGCGCAGAGAAGCAATTTATGTTACAACAGGGACAACCTGATGGTACCAAGTGGGTACCGTCGGAGTGTGATGTGTCTATCCGCCCGGGATGGTTTTACCATGAACGCGAGAATAACAAAGTGAAAACGCCCGACCAATTGGTCGATTTGTATTATCGCAATGTTGGCCATAACGGTACGTTCTTGCTCAATGTACCCGTTGATAAGGAAGGTTTGATTCATCCGGCCGACTCTGCCAGCCTCATAGATTTTCATAATCGAATAGTGAAAGAGTTTGCCAACAATCTTCTGAAAGGTGCTTCCGTGTCGGTAGATAGTGAGCGTGGCAAGGCGTTCGGTGCCAAAATGTTGACTGATGGCAACTATGATAGCTATTGGGCAACACCGGATGGTGTTGTTTCGGGTACGATGAATATCAAGTTTAAGCGCACGACTAAGGTTAATCGCATGATGTTACAGGAGTATATACCGCTGGGTCAGCGTGTTCGTTCGTTCGTCGTTGAATACTTAAATGGCAAGACTTGGCAGCCCGTCAAGATGACTGAAGAGACCACTACCATTGGTTACAAGCGCTTGCTTCGCTTCAAGGAGATTACTACTCAGCGTATGCGTGTACGCATTCTCGATGCTCGTGGCCCGCTATGTATTAATGAAATAGGTGCTTACTATGTGCCCGGAGCCAAGGATAGTTATGTAGATAACACTTCGGAGGTTCAGAGTTTACCTTTCACAGTTGATAAACAAGCCGGTGAAGTGACGCTTGATTTAGGCAAAGTACAGCCGGTCAAGGCTTTGTACTATCTGCCTTCTCAGGCCAATGCCAATCCCGGACTTATTGATAAATATGAGATTTACGTCGGTAATACGCTGGATAATCTGAAGAGAGTGGCTGTGGGAGAGTTCTCAAATATCCGCAATAATCCCATCATGCAAGAGGTCTTCTTCACTCCGCAACAAGCGCGTTACGTTCGTTTGAAGGCTGTTCGTATGGTTCGCGAGGGTGAATCAATAGCTTACGATAAACTTGCTGTGCAATAAAAGCAGTTTTTGATGAAAGTCCGACTTGTCTAATTAATCAGGCAAGTCGGATTTTTGTTGGTTGACTTTTGATGAGTTGGTGGTATCTGTAGCAGTCTTTGGCATGGTCATTGATGAGCCCGATAGACTGTAAATGCGAATAAATGATGACCGACCCTACGTATTTAAAACCGCGTTTCTTCAGGTCTTTGGCCACCATGTCGGACAGTTCGTTGTGTGTGCACCACTCTTCTTGATGCGACGGATACACCCATGTTTGCCCATTGGTAAACTTCCAGATATAAGTATCGAATGTTCCAAACTCTTGGGCCACCTGCATGAAACAGCGAGTGTTGTTGATGATGCTCTCAATCTTGCGACGCGAGCGAATCATTCCTTCTGTTTGGAGGATGCGTTCCACGTCTTTTTCGGTGAACAGTGCCACTTTTGCGGCATCGAATTGAGCAAAGCATGTGCTGAAAATATCGCGACGTTTCAGCATCATCTGCCATGATAGCCCACACGACATCGACTCCATGAGCAACAATTCAAAGTGTCGTTGGTCGTCGTGTACGGCCACTCCCCATTCTTCATCATGGTATTTCTCGGAGAGCGCATCGCTCAAACACCACTTACATTTACCTCTTTCTGTTTCCATTCTCATCTTTGTTTTTCGCAAAAGTAGATAATCTTGTTGACTTAAACAAATTCACTAGTGACGAATAGATAATTATATTGATTTGTTGCAGGGTGTTCGCAGTGTTGCTGAATGGGCTTTGCAGTAATGCTGCAAGGTTGAGGCAGTGATGCTGAAAAGCCGCTGCAGTAGCCCCACTCCGACCCTCTACAGCCCCATCCCGACCCTCCCCAAAAGGGGAGGGAGATGGTTCTTGAGTTGATAAGTTATTGGTTGAGTTTGTTAGTTCATGAGTCTTTGAGTTGATAAGTTTTCAGTTGTAAAACGGAAAAAGGTCATTTCTTTTTCCTTCTCCTTTTGGAGAGGGATGGGGAGAGGCCTCTGTTGGGTTGTGGGGGAGTCTTTCAGACTCAACATTGTGAGGTGCCATTTACCGTAAGATTAAAGGCTTACGGTTATTCATAGGGTTGTCCTTCGGACAATAAGGGATTCTTTTTTATCGTGGGCTTTTAGGTCTATGGGATAAAACGATGTCAAAAACAAGTCCCATTCCGCTCTTCTTCCTTCAGGAAAAGATGCTTAGATGAGAGATAAGGGAATAGATATTCAAGGCGATAAGAAGCTTTTGATGAATCTTTCAGGGCCTCCTTATCTTTTATGTATGCGCTCTTTGATACGGCGAACTATGTCGGTCTTCTGCTGTAATATGCGCCATGAAAAGGTGGCACTGATGAGGAAGAGGACGAATCCCGCTGTCCAATAGGCCGTACCTTGGGTGTTAATCACCACGACATAAGCACATAGCGCTACGAGGATGTGGAAAATGGTGTAGCCAATGTTGCTTCGACTCATGCGATAACCATAACGATGGTAGGCCATCATATTTGAAACAATGGAGTCAATCATACCTGCCAAGAGGATTCCGAAGCCGGCTCCGGTGAGTCCCCAATGGGTGAATCCAAAGCAAACGACACCGATGATGGCTGTAGCGGAGAGTCCTTCTATAATTAAATAGGTGGAAGAGTCGCCACGAGAGAGCGGAATGTAGCAGAGCGGGAGGGTGATAGCTCGTAGATACATGGCTAAGATTGCCGGCTGTACCATGCCAAGTGCCGGTAAGAACTTACCACTATAGAGAAGTGGAAGAATGATGGGCATGCCTACAAGAAATATAATAAGAAGTGGCGCAAGCATGAGTAGCGAGACCTCTATCTGTCGGTTGATAAGCCGGTTTTGCTGTATGATGTCGTTACCAATGGCCGATAAGCGCGGAAAATAGTCGGTTTCTAAAGCTGTAAATACGATTCCAGCATAGGTCATGGTCATCATGAAGCCTGCATTATACAGTCCTACATCATCAAGATTGCCGTGGGTGTTGAGGAAAAGGCGGATGATAAACTCTGCTCCGCTGCCCATCATAGCCGACAACATGAAAGCGATACCGAGTCGGATGGTACTGTTGGCTTGTGATAGAAAATCTTTGTGGAGTGATAAATGAAGCGGATGGTAGCGGTAAGAGTAGCTGATGGTGAGCAACATTTGGCCTAAAGCTATCAACAGAAGTGACGGGATGATGGCCGACAGCTGCCAAACTAGGAATAAAGGAACAGAGATGATGAGTGCCAAGACCACTTGGAAGAACGAGATAAAGGCTAGTGGGCGGAGACGGCGTGTACCTTTGAGAACAGCCAGTTCGCCTCCCGTGATGGTCGATAATGCCACGATGGGGGCGAGAAGCATGAAGTGTAGTGTGTGGTTTCCCCAGTTGAAAGTCCACGAATTGAGCACCGGACTGAGGACAACGCATAGTATCATGCCCACGATGCCGGTGATGATGCTCCATGAACGAATCAGTTTGATGTAGTGGTCGAGTTCTTCTTGGTTACCATGTTCGTAGGCATAGGATATTTTCCGAATCCCACTGACCGGCAAACCTAGTTGACTAGCATCGCCAAGTAGACGGATGGTGGAGTTGAACAGAGACATGAGGCCCACGCCATTTGGTCCGAGAATCATTGCCACCAACTTGGTACGGATGATTCCTACCAAGATGCTTATCCCTTGCATACCACCGAATAAGCCGGTATATTTGAGGATGTGGGTGTAGTTGTCTGTCTGTTCTTGTTCTTTCATGCAATGATGTCTCCATATTGAAGGAAACAAAAAAAGAGGTAAGAGACGGATGGATGTTCCTGTCTTTTACCTCTTCTTGTATACGTTTGAAGTTTTTAATCTTGCTCAATCCATCCTGATGCCTGCTTTGCTTCGCTGGCTCTGTAAGATGGTATTACCTGCCCGGCTCTGTAGATGCCTACGAGTGTGATGTCGAAGACAAGCGTGGAGTAGGCCGGAATGGTAGAGTTGGCACTCTTACCATAGCCCAATTGGTAAGGAATGTAAACAGTCCAACGGTCTCCAAGATGCATGTGCATGAGCGCAGTAGCAAATCCGTCAACTGTTCCGGAGACTAACATCTTGGCCGGAACCATGGTCTTGAGATCGTAATCGTAACCACGTACCCATGATTGATCGAAGATATAACCGTCTTTATAACTCGTTGACGGCAGCAAGCGTCCTTGATAATGTATGCGGACTGAGTCGGTGTAAAGGGGCGAAACCGTCCCCGTGCCACTCTTTTGTACCTTGACTACAATGTGGTCGATGGCGTCGTTGTGCACATTATCGGCAAACGCATAACTCTTAAATACCTTCCAAGAAGCGTCACCTGTTGCTGCTGCATCCTTTGCTTTTTGATAGATGGTGTTGAAATAAGTCGTATTGGTGGTTTCCCAATTAGGGAACTCGTCCACCTTATTGTCGTCTCCCTCTTTGCAAGATGTAAGTCCGAAGACCACAGCAAGCAATAATAGCACTGTATAGTCGGCCAGTTTTCTCATTTCCATAGGTTTACTGAAGTTTCTTGAGAACGCTTGTGATGCTCACACGATCCTCAATGATGTTGCGCAACTCGGCGATGTCGACGCGCTCCTGAGCCATAGTATCGCGGAAACGCAACGTCACTTTGTTGTCGTTTAACGTATCGTGGTCTACCGTAACGCAGAAAGGCGTACCGATAGCATCTTGTCTACGATAGCGTTTACCGATTGAATCTTTCTCTTCGTAGTGTGTATTGAAGTGGAATTTCAGTTGGTCTACTATCTCACGAGCTTTCTCTGGGAGTCCGTCCTTCTTCACTAATGGGAGCACAGCGCATTTGATTGGCGCCAAAGCTTCGGGCAAACGAAGAACTACGCGAGTCTCTCCATTCTCCAATTTCTCTTCTGTATAGCTGTGACACATGACGCTTAAGAACATACGGTCAACACCGATTGAGGTCTCAACAACGTAAGGTACGTAGCTTTCATTGGTTTCCGGATCGAAGTATTTAATCTGTCGGCCGGAGAATTTCTCATGTTGTGAGAGGTCGAAATTGGTGCGTGAGTGGATTCCTTCCACCTCCTTGAAGCCGAAAGGCATCTTAAATTCAATGTCGGTAGCGGCATTAGCGTAGTGCGCCAACTTCTCATGGTCGTGATAACGGTAGTTCTCATTGCCCATATTGAGACCCTCATGCCATGCCAAACGAGCCTTCTTCCAATATTCAAACCACTTTATTTCGGTACCCGGTTGGCAGAAGAATTGCATCTCCATCTGCTCGAATTCGCGCATACGGAATACGAATTGGCGTGCCACAATCTCATTACGGAAAGCTTTACCAATCTGTGCGATACCGAAAGGAAGCTTCATACGGCCGGTCTTCTGAACATTCAGATAGTTCACAAAGATACCTTGTGCGGTTTCAGGACGCAGATATATCTTGTTGGCAGCGTCTGAGAGAGAACCCATTTCGGTAGAGAACATCAAGTTAAACTGGCGTACATCCGTCCAGTTCTTTGTTCCTGAGATGGGGTCTACAATCTCTTCGTCGAGTATTATCTGCTTGAGTTCCTCTAAATCCGGGCCTTGCATAGCCTTCGTATAGCGTTCGTGGAGGGCGTCATGTTTTTGTTGATGCTCCAGAACTCGGGGATTTGTCTCGCGGAATTTAGCTTCGTCGAAGCTGTCGCCAAAACGTTTGCGAGCCTTAGCTATCTCTTTTTCAATTTTTTCTTCGTATTTTCCCAACTGGTCTTCGATGAGATTGTCGGCGCGGTAACGCTTCTTGGAGTCGCGATTATCAATCAATGGATCGTTGAAAGCATCCACGTGACCGCTCGCTTTCCATATTGTTGGGTGCATGAAGATGGAGGAATCGATACCTACAATATTCTCGTGGAGCAACACCATGCTCTTCCACCAATACTCTTTGATATTGTTTTTCAGCTCAACACCGTTCTGTCCGTAATCGTAGACAGCTGCGAGGCCATCGTAAATATCACTACTTGGGAAGACAAACCCGTATTCCTTACAATGGGAAACTATCTTCTTGAAAACATCTTCTTGTGCCATGATTTATCTTTTGTTTACCTTTTTAACTCGGCAAAGGTACATAATATTTCTGACAGACTGTCTATTAAAAATGCAAAAACTTCATAAAGAACATGGCTTTACAGGCTTTATGCTTACCTTTGTAAGAAACTATCAGACGATGCAAATACTTTTATCATGCGCCAAGGACATGACTTCCGAGCGATTATACGATAGCCGAAAAGGTACGATACCGATGTTTCAACAACAGGCTGAGGCCATAGCTACGCAGATGATGAGCTACAGTGCCGAAGAATTAGGGGCTATGTTGAAAATCAATCATCAGCTAGCTGCACTCAATAAGCATCGCTATACCACATTTTTAGAGCCTGAACCGAAGATGGAAGCTATCTTCTCGTACACTGGAATAGCCTATAAATACCTGCAAGCAGGTAGCTTTTCTGATGTGGAATTAGCATATGCGCAGGGGCATTTGTGGATAACATCGTTCTTATACGGTCTGTTGCGTCCCCTCGATATGATTAAGAACTACCGTTTGGAAGGCTCTGTCTACTTGGGAGAGAATGGTGGTCAGCGCATGTTTGACTATTGGAAACCGCTCTTGACAGACGTATTGATAGACTCAGTGAAGCAAGATGATGGCGTGTTATTGAATGTGGCAAGTGCTGAAATGAAGCATCTTTTTGACTGGAAGCGTGTTAAACGTGAGGTGAAAGTGATAGAACCGGAGTTCATGGTGGATAAGAATGGCAAGTTGAAGAGCATCGTCGTGTATTGCAAAATGTGTCGTGGAGCCATGGCTAATGATGTGATTAGGCATCAAATCAAAGATCCCGATCAACTCAAAAACTTTGAATTTGAAGGCTTTTCATATCGTCATGATGCAGAAGATGGACTTCATCCGCTCTTTGTCATGGAGGGATAATGGTCTTAGATGTTTCTTAGAGGATGATAAGTGTACTTTTGTGTGCGGACACACGTACTTGATTTATGTCAAGAATTAAACGGTATAATGAAAAAGACAAGTTTGTTTTGAGATGTAATTTTGCGATACCATATATCTTTGCATCATCAAAATTGAACGAAATTAGCGTGCGAAAAGTTAATAGATAATAAGATAATAAAGAATGTAAATCTCAATACGGTATCTAGTTTAAGGTAAGAAGATGGGATAATAAGTACGCAAGTAACAAGAGAAATTTGAGAGATTGATGTGCCACGAGGCACGAATAAAAGAAAGCAATAGAAATGAAAGGGGAAAGAGGTGATTTCTGTTAGATACAGGAATCACCTCTTTTCTATTATCGGCAAAGTAAGTTTAGCCATTTTAATGGACACTATATTTTGGTAAGCGATAGGATTATACTAATTTTGCACATACAATATTGATATATGTTTAGCAGCAAACAAACCGACGCCTTGTTGGAACGAATTCGTCTGGGAGCCACGATGACGAATCGCGAGAAGCTCAATCTCATTGTCGAATTGAGTATTCCGTCTATCTTGTCACAGATTACTTCGGTACTGATGTTCTTCATTGATGCCTCAATGGTGGGACAGCTCGGTGCTCGTCCGTCTGCTGCTATCGGCTTAGTAGAGAGTACTACATGGCTGTTAGGAGCTTTTACGTATGCTTCTTCCATGGGCTTCTCCGTGCAAGTGGCTCACTTTATCGGTGCCAACGACTTCGTCAAGGCGCGTCAGGTGTTCCGTCATGGACTGATATGTACCTTCTTCTTGAGTCTGTTTGTAGCTTTTTGCGGTTTCTTGGTGCATAAACCATTACCGTATTGGTTGGGTGGTGGTGCCGACATAGCGCATGAAGCATCGCTCTATTTCTTGATTTATGCGCTGGCCATGCCCTTTTTCCAGCTTGGCAACTTGTCCGGAGCAATGCTTAAGAGTTCTGGAAATATGCGTGTACCTAGTGTCGTCAATGTGGCCATGTGTGTGCTTGACGTGCTTTTCAACTATATTTTTATCTTCCGGTTTGGTCTCGGTGTCGTCGGCGCCGCTATCGGAACGGCTCTCGCTATCATGTGCGGTGCGTTCTCACAAGCCTATTTTGCCATCTTCCGGAGTAAGATATTAGCACTCCGACTAGATACAGCTCCATTCCGTTGGGTATGGGATTATGTGCGTAATGCAGTGAAGATAGGCGCTCCAATGGCTGCTCAATCTATCTTGATGAGTACGGCTCAGGTAGTCAGCACCATCATTGTGGCACCTCTAGGCAACTTTGCCATTGCGGCCAATACCTTTGCCATCACGGCCGAAAGCCTTTGTTATATGCCCGGTTACGGTATTGCCGATGCGGCGACCACGCTTGTGGGGCAGAGCAAAGGAGCCGGTCGACTCGACCTTTGTCGTAATTTCGCTTATATGACAGTGGCTCTTGGCATGGCAGTCATGGCCTTTATGGGTGTTATCATGTATATTTTTGCGCCCGAAATGATTGGTGTGCTTACCCCCGTTGAGGCCATTCGTGAACTAGGTATACAATCTCTTACGCGAGTTCGGGAT
>NZ_JRPT01000055.1:0-7660 GCF_000762865.1 Prevotella sp. S7 MS 2
AAAATCGCTGTAATATTTGCAGGAAATCGGAAGTTTAACGCAATTCGGCTTGATTATTAGGGCTATACGGTGTAAATCGCAGCAAATCCGCCACCTGCCACGAGGCAGGAAAATGCGGATTATTGAAACAGAAATGTTTTCAAATCGTTACCCGAAAGCAGGATAATTACCTCCGCTAAAGAGGAGAAAAACAGCGGTTTTCCGTGCATCCGTTGCTGTTGCTCTATTGCTCTATATTTTGCATAGCAGGGTTAGGCTCTTTCATGTTTAATTTTGCAACCAAAAAGAAAAGACAATGGCAAGAAGCACATTCAAGGTGCTGTTCTATGTGAACGGCAGCAAGGAGAAAGACGGCATCGTCCCCATCATGGGACGGGTTACAATCAACGGCACGGTGGCTCAGTTCAGCTGCAAGCGCACCATCCCAAAGGAGTTGTGGGATGTGAAAGGCAACAGGGCGAAAGGCAAGAGCAGGGAAGCCATCGCCACCAACCTCTCGCTCGACAACATCAAGGCGCAAATCATCAAGCACTATCAGCGTCTTTCCGACCGTGAGGCGTTCGTCACGGCGGAGATGGTGCGCAACGCCTATCAGGGGCTGGGCAGCGAGTACGACACCCTGATGAAAGCGTTCGACAGGGACTGCGCCTCTCTGTTCAAGCGTGTGGGTAAGGACAGGAGCATGGGAACATACAAGGTGATGCTCAGGGCGAGGAACAACACGGCGAGGTTTATCCGCCACAAGTACAACCGCAGCGACATGTCGATGCTGGAACTCACCCCCGACTTCATCAGGGACTTCGCCGTGTACCTCAGCACGGTGAAAGGAAACAGGAACGCCACGATATGGATAAACTGCATGTGGCTCAAAGGCGTGGTGATGCGTGCGCACTTCAACGGCAAGATACCGAGAAACCCGTTCGCGCAGTTTCATATCAGCCCGAACACGAAGGAGCGTGCGTTCCTCACGGAGGACGAGTTGAAGACACTGGTTTCGCACGAGTTCAAGGACAGCCATTCCGCCTTCGTGCGTGATTTGTTTGTCTTCGCCTCCTTCACCGCCCTTTCCTTCGTGGACTTGAAGGAACTCACCACCGATGAGATTGTGGAGGTGAACGGCGAGAAGTGGATACTTGCAAAAAGGCACAAGACACAGGTGCCGTACCAAGTGAAACTGCTCGATATACCCTTGCAAATCATCGACAGATACCGACCGTTCCAGATGGACAACTCCATATTCGGGGACATCAACTACTGGACGGTCTGCAAGAAGCTCAAAAAAGTCATCAGCGAGTGCGGGATAACAAAGGACATCTCCTTCCATTGCGCAAGGCACGGCTTTGCGACATTGGCTCTGAGCAAGGGCATGCCGATTGAGAGCGTGAGCCGTGTACTCGGACACACGAACATCGTAACCACACAACTCTATGCGAAGATAACCACCGAGAAACTCGACACCGACCTCTCCATGCTCGGCAGCAAGCTCAACGCCTCATTTGGCAATATTAAGATGGCATGACAATGAAAGGGAAAGACATAAGCAGCAATGCCCGTCGAATAATCACGATAGACGAGCACGGGAACATCGTCATACCCAACGGCGAAATATGGATGGGCGAGTTTGAGATTGCCGACCTGTTTGGCGTGTTCGGACATACCATCCACACGCTGGTCAAGAAGATATACAGGGATGGACTGCTGCACCCCTGCACGGCAGAGAGGAACATCAGGGTGGCGGAGGGTCGCTGGCTTGATGCGTACAGCCTTGAAATGGTCATAGCCCTTGCGTTCCGTATCAGGTCGCAAAGGGCAAAAAGGCTTTGGGAGCATGTCATCGCAATGCTGAACGAACGGCACGAAAGGTTTGTCATGCTCCTTCCTGCACGGGCAGGCAGTCCCTGCTGAAACGCCTTGACAGAGGTTTATAGAGGTTTATCCCCTTGTGTCGATGGGGAAATAAACCTTTTTCTTTTTGGGTGGTTGAAGGGCAGGGATAACAGTTAGGGACGAGTCGTATAGGACTGCCGAGAAAAGAAAAACATACCGAACACAACTTCTTTTATTTTGATGAATTGATGAATATTGATATAATATGATTGAATATCAAGCGATTGCAAGTTCATCAACATATCATCAGACGCTTGCGAACGATGAAAGAAAAAGGCATTTTCCCTTTTTCAGCAACCCTCGACAAATCCTGCAAAATTATCCTCCTGTTCCCCTCAATTATTGCTCCGCACCTCCCTGCTTTCCCCTGTTTTTATTCCATTCCGTTTTTCTTTCACCGTTCCGCGCCATTCTTCACAAGTAGTTTTCCGAACGATGTCCGTAACTTTGCACGATGCTATATATCAACCATTTAAGCAAGAAAGAAATGGATAAGAAAAACAATGACGGGCTGCTGGAAGATATGCCCGAAAAAAGAAAAAAGGACGGGGCTTTCGTCCGTGTGGGCACAACGCTCTACAAACTTGCAGACATGCCTCTTGTCGGAGGCGGTTTTGTAAGGAAGCGCATCGTGTGGAACAACGAGACGCTCCGTCAGGACTACGGCAGGGACTATCTGGCGATCGTCCCGAAGTATGACGGTTTTTGCACCGTCCCCGACCATGTGAACTATCAGCCCGTAGTAGGCAGTTTCCTCAACCTCTACGAGCCGACGGGGCATCATCCGAAGCAAGGTGTGTTTCCCCATATCGAGGCATTGGCAAGGCACATCTTCGGGGAGCAGTACGAACTTGGCATGGACTACCTGCAACTACTCTACCTGCAGCCCATAGAGAAACTGCCCATCCTGCTGCTCGTATCAGAGGAGCGCAACACGGGCAAGAGCACGTTCCTCAACTTCCTCAAAGCCCTCTTCGGGGGCAATGTAACCTTCAACACCAACGAGGACTTCCGAAGTCAGTTCAACTCGGACTGGGCAGGGAAACTGCTCATCCTCGTGGACGAGGTGCTTCTCGACCGCAGGGAGGACAGCGAGCGGCTCAAGAACCTCAGCACCACCCTTTCCTACAAGGTGGAGGCGAAGGGCAAGGACAGGGATGAGATTTCATTCTTCGCCAAGTTCGTACTATGCTCCAACAACGAACGTCTACCCGTCATAATCGACACAGGAGAGACACGCTATTGGGTGAGGAAGGTGGGGAGGATAGAAAAGGACGACACGGACTTCCTGCAAAGGGTAAAGGAGGAAATACCCGCCTTCCTCTATTTTCTCCAGCACCGCACGCTCTCCACGAAGAAAGAGAGCCGCATGTGGTTCAGTCCCGAACTCATCCACACGCAAGCCCTGAGCAGGATTATACGGAGCAACCGTAACAGGACGGAGGTGGAGATGGCGGAAACCTGCCTTGAAGTCATGGACTGCATGAAAGCGTCCGCTTTCTCTTTCTGCATCAACGACATGCTCCTTCTGCTGAACTGCGCAGGCTGCAGGACGGACAGGACGCAGGTAAGGCGTATTGTGCAGGATATATGGAAACTCACTCCTGCCGAAAACACGCTCACCTATACGACCTGCCAACCGAGCTATGACAACATGCGCCCATACACGGAGGTAAGGCGCACGGGGCGTTTCTACACCGTCGGCAGGAAGCAGTTGGAGGAAATGCAGGGATAGGGGGAGTGGAAATGATGAAACTCAGCTTTGACAAGCGGCTTGATGAGGACATAATGAAAGCATATTGTACTGATTTCCATATTATTGAAACAAGATTCATCAATTCATCAGAATTTTCATCACTCCGACTTCGGTGGGAAACGGCAGTGGCATTACAGGCGGAAACGGAACAGGCAAGACACGCTGATATAAGCAACAGAAAAAGGCAGTCACGGCAAGCCGTGCATTCTGTATTTCCAAGCATGCAGGGTATTCAGATATTCGGGTGCAGTCCAAGTATGCCTTCGGAGAAACAAGTCCAATCGGCAGCACCGATGGAGAAGCCGTGGGGACTTCAGAATACAAGGGAAAGAAGTGGCTGGGGCAAATGCCCACGTGGTAAGCACGGTACGGATATTTTCAAAAGAGAAAATACCGTAGCTTATTAGGGGATTTTCCTCACGCTTCACTCCGTGTCCGCTGAAAATCTCCCAATAAGCCAACGGGGTTGCACCCCTCTGGACACCCCTGCCGAGCCTGTCGGCATAAAGAAACGAGCAAGCCGAAAGGAAGTCTTTCCTCCTTTCAACGATTGTCCACCGACCGTATCTAAGGACATCAAGGCAACGAAAACAAGATAATGACAACATCTAAAAAAGACAAAAGGATATGGGATATTGCGTATTGCATTTGGAAAAGGCAAAGGGAGCCGACAGCGGAATGTCGGCTCACATCGAGCGCACCATCGTGCCGAAGAACATAGACCCTACGAGAACGCACCTCAACCGTGAATTAATCAGGTTTCCCGACGGTGTGTGCAACCGCACGGCTGCCATACGCCACCGCCTTGACACGGCAGGGCTGAAACGCAAGATAGGGAAGAACCAAGTACAGGCAATCCGCATCGTGCTGAGCGGAACGCACGAGGATATGGAACGAATGGAAAACGAAAGGAGGCTCGGAGAGTGGTGCGATGACAGCGTGGCGTGGCTGAGAGAGACCTACGGGGCGGACAACCTCGTGTCGGCAGTCCTGCACATGGACGAGGAAACACCGCACATCCATGCCACCGTAGTGCCGATAGTGCAGGGTGAGCGCAGGAAGCAGAAGAAGGAAGAGAAGGCAAAGCGCAGGTACAGGACGAAAGCGACAGCCCCACGCCTCTGCGCAGACGAGGTGATGAGCCGTGCCAACCTCATCAGGTATCAGGACACCTACGCCGAACACATGGCGAAGTACGAGCTGAAAAGGGGTGTCAGGGGCTCGACAGCCAAGCACCTCTCCACGCATGAGTATTACCGCAATCTCATCACGCAGGGCGAGGACATACAGGAGAACATCGCCAACCTGCTGGCAAGGGAGGCGGAAGCACGGTGCATCATCGAGGAGGCGGAGCAAGCCAAAATGGAACTCGCACGCATCAAGGCGGAGAAAAAAACGGTGGAACTGAAAAACTCAGCTACCAAGACCGCCACAGCAGCACTCAACGGCATCAACTCTCTGTTGGGCGGTAATAAAGTGAGCAGGCTTGAAAGCGAGAACAGGCAGTTGCATGATGAGGTGGCGGAACTGAAAGAGAGCATCGGACAGATGCGCACGGATATGCAGAAAATGAAGGAAAGCCACGTCGCCGAGCGGTTGCGGGCATCGGAGCAGCATCAGCGTGAAATCGGCAATCTCAGGCGCATCATCGACAAGGCAAAGGAATGGTTTCCCATGCTTGCCGAGTTTTTCCGTATTGAAAGGCTTTGCCGTTCGGTCGGATTGTCAGAGAGACACACGGACGAACTCCTGCAAGGCAAAGTACTCGTTGTTACGGGGAAACTGCATTCTGATGAGTACAGGCGTTCGTTCGCCGTTGAGAAGGCACGCTTGCAGGTGGGCAGGGAGGAAAGGGATGGCAAGACCGTACTCAACCTGCTCGTGGACAGAGTGCCGATTGCCCGTTGGTTTAAGGAGCAGTGGGAGAAATTCAGACATTTGTCCGTCCATTCCTCCCAAGAGAACAGGAGCAAGGGAGTGAGGCTGTAACCGTGCCTCCGCATGCTCCACTTCCTTTCCTGCATCTCACTCCATGACTTTCTCAGGCAAGGTTGCTTCCTTATAAGTCATTTCCGCCATGATATGCTCTTCCATGTCGTGTTCGTCAAGAAAGACGGGACAGATGAATTTCTCTTCATTCGGAAGAAGTCCGAGCCTGCCTAATCTCCCGAGTTTTTCCAAAGCCTCTTTCTTGTTTTTCCCTGTCAAGGTGAAATCACGGACAATTCCCTGTTTCTTGCTTTGCAGGCGCAAGTTCGTCGGAACGCCGTCTTTCATGACAATCTCATATACGCCCGAGAGAACGGCAGGACTGACATACCGATAGAGAGTGGGCTTGTAACGGCACAGATAAAAAGAATGCGCTGCGTTCTGGACAAGGAAAAGTCCCGAAACTCCGCTTCCTATTGACCATACAGGGTCTGAGCCTTCGTGAATTTCCAGTAACAGATAAGGCGGGAGGACTTTAACGGTCAGCTGCTGTCTTTCCTTTGTGAGGTTGTCGGTCAGTGAGACCTGAAATTCTCCCACTTGCAGGGCTTGGATTGAAAGAACACCTACATGCCCTGCCTGTTCGGGAGTTCTCGCATAGGCAATTCTAGCATAGTCCTTAAACGCATTGGAATTGCTTATCTGCAAGTCTCCACTGCCACTCGTGATGAACACACGGAGCGTAGAGCCTTGCATGATTTCCCTATAAGGTTTATCCAATTGAAAAGAAGATTTCCTGTCCTCGTCTTGGGGATTGGAACAGGACGCGCATGCCAGCAGGAATGCCAAGAACAATAAAACAAAACAAGTTTTACGGTGTGCCATATTTACATCTTTTTTAGTCGTACCTCGCAAATATACGAATTTTCCCGCCATTCCGCAAACGAAAGAGCGGAAACTTTGGGTTGCACTCGTCCATATCGCATTGCCATATAATCATTTATAGGTATTTTTCATGGTAACGAATGAAACATGCGGTCTTATTCCATGATTATTGCTACCTTTGTCGTTGAAACCATAACACCCCTAAAATAAGATGCAGTCAAGACAACTTAACCGAAGACAGTATTTCAACGAACTCGCAACCACAAGCGAGAAGTATTTCATTCCTTACATCAAGCGGTACAGGCAGGTAGGGAAAGGCACGAAAGTGTTGGAGATAGGCTGCGGGGACGGTGGAAACCTCCTGCCTTTCTCATGCATGGGCTGCGATGTAGTGGGCGTGGATATGGCAGAGGGACGGATAAGGGACGCAAGGAAGTTTTTCCAAGAGAACGGAGCAAAAGGGCGTTTCATCGCCTCCGATGTGTTCCTGTTGAAGGAACTCAGGCATCAGTTCGACCTGATTGTCTGCCATGATGTGATAGAGCATATCGACGACAAGGAGGAATTTATGCACAAGTGTAAACAGTTTTTAAAAACCCGGGGGGTAATTTTCATGTCCTTTCCTGCTTGGCAGATGCCTTTCGGTGGGCATCAGCAGATATGCCGAAGCCGCATCCTCTCGCACCTGCCTTTCTTTCACCTGCTTCCGACGAGATTGTATGAGCGGATATTGAGGGCTCGGAAGGAAGACGAGGGATGCGTCAGAGAACTGTTGAACATCAAGAAGACCAAATGCCCGATAGAGTTGTTTGAGAGGACGATGAGAAAGGAAGGCTTTGAAGCCATTGACAGGACTTTCTATTTCATCAATCCGCATTACGAGGTGAAATTCCACCTGCGTCCCCGAAGGCTGTACGCCGTGATAGGGGCAATTCCATATATCCGCAATTTCTTCACAACATCGTGTTTCTACTTCTTGAAATCGGCAGGGGAATAATTTTTTCCTTGCCTTGAAAAAATAAAGCAAAGAGTAGAATTGTTCGGGAATAATCGTTATCTTTGTCGGAGATAAAGAGTTCTTTGCAAGCAAAACAAAGCAGTACACAGCAAATGGAACGGTTGCCAAATCGTTACCCCAAAATCAGCCAATCGCACAAGGTGCCCTTGTATAAAGGATTGTCGCTATTCTATCCAAAGTTACTG